>DASSEC010000134.1:0-9165 GCA_035696685.1 Candidatus Limnocylindria bacterium
GCCCTGAAGCTGGCGACGATAGAGCCCACCGAAATGCTGCCCCGTCACGCGCAGCACCTGCCGCGGAGTCAGGTCGAACAGCACGGCCCGGTGTGGCGGCAGTCCCGCCAGGGTGGTGACCTCGCGATCGGTCTCGATCTCCCCGCCCAGGGCGCGGAGGTATGACGCCAGCGCATCGGCCAGGCGTTGGGCGCCGCCCCGCGGGATCGGCCAGCCCACCGCGTGCGCGCTGCCCAGCAGCGAGAGTGCGAACGCGCCGGTGATCGGCCACTGCAGCGGAAGGAACGCGTGAGCCGCCACCCCACCCAGCAGGCCGCGTGCCTGCGGCGTCCGGAACCGCCGTGCCAGCCAGGTGACCGGCTGAATGGCATTCAGCCCGAACCGTGTCACCGCCAGGGGATGGCGGAACGGCGCGCCGACGCGGAGCGGGCCGAGCAGCTCGCGCACGATCACGTCCCAATCCCGCGTCACCGGCTGCAGCAGGCGCCGATAGGCCTCTTCATCCTCGCCCAGGGCCGTGGCCGTGGCGTCCAGCGAGCAGTGCACGAGCGCGGCTGACCCGTCGTCGAGCGGGTGGGCGAGCGCCAATGGCGGTTCGATCCACTCCAGCCCGTGCTCGGCCAGCGGCCATGCCGCGAAGGCCGGCGAGGCGCGGCCGAGCGGCATGATCGCGGAGCAGACGTCGTGGACGAAGCCCGGCAGGGTGAGCGCCGCGGAACGCGCCCCGCCACCCAGCGTCGACTGTGCCTCCAGCACCAGGACGCTGCGTCCGGCTCGCGCCAGGGTGATGGCGGCCGCCAGGCCGTTCGGCCCGGCGCCGACGATGATCGCGTCGTAGGGTCGCGCGTCGGCTACAGGTACACCTCGTCGGCGTAGCACCAGCGCCAGTCCTCATCGGGCTCGAAGGACTGCACCACCGGATGGCCCGATTCGTGGAAGTGAGCCGTGGTGTGCTTGCCGGGCGATTGGTCGCAGCAGCCGACGTGCCCGCAGCTCAGGCAGATGCGCAGGTGCAGCCACTCCATCCCCAGCTCCAGGCACTCCTTGCAGCCTTCGCCGCTGGGGGTGACGGTTTCGGGGAGGGCGTCCTGGTGGGTGCACGTCGGCTCGTCCCAGTAGCTCACCCGGGACTGGTCACGGTCCGCTCCTCCGAGCCGCGGAGCAAGGTCACCTCCAGCGGATCGCCGGCGGCCACCGAGCCCATCGCGTCGAACAGGTCGTCGCCGCTGGCCACTGGCTTGCCTGCCGCCGCGACGATCAGGTCGCCCTCGGCAATGCCCGCCTTGGCGGCGGGGGAGTCATCCTCGACCTCGCGGACCAGCAGCCCGTCGCGCTCCTCGAGGCCCACGGCGCGGCGCAGCTGCCGCGCGACGTGCGACGGGGCCAGGCCCACGCCCAGCCGCCGCCGGGTCGGCTCCTCGCCTCGTCCCAGCGCCGCCACGCGGTCCTTCAGCGCCGCGTCCGCCGCGATCGCCTGGTAGAAGCCGGATCCGAGCCGGTTGGTATTGATGCCCAGCAGCTTGCCGCTGCCGTCGACGATCGGCCCGCCGGAGGAGCCGGGCAGCAGAGGAGCGGTGTGCTCCACCGCGCCGACTACGCGACGCCCGCGCGGCCCGCGGAAGACGCGCCCGAGCCCGGACACGAAGCCCAGCGTGACCCGCACGCCCTGGCCGGCCGGATTGCCGATGGCCACCACCGGGGCGCCGATGCCCAGCGTTCCGCCATCCCCCCACTCGATGGCGGGGGCGTCACCAGTGTCCACGCCGATGACTGCCAGGTCGCCGTCGCCATCCGCGCCCAGGATCTTGCCGTCGGCCTCGCGCCCATCGGGGAAGAAGACGCGAATCTCGTCGCCGTGCAGGTTGTGGGCATTGGTCAGCACCTTGCCCTTCTCGACGACCACGCCCGAGCCGCCACGCCAGCGGTTGCCCAGGCCCACGGTCGACCGGCCCGCACCATCGGCGATGCCATTGATTGCCTTGCCCAGATCCTCGATCGGACCCATCAGTGCCTCCAGCCTGGTGCGCGATGCCGCGCTGCGTTGGTAGGATGTGACTTGCAATGCGCAAGTTACTACTCGCTCCACGGATGTCAAGCCACGCGCAGCCGATGCCGTACGATCCGGTCATGGCCGCAGCCTCCTCGCCCCTCGCCGCCGCACTCGAGCGGGTCGGGGACCGATGGAGCCTCCTGCTGGTGGAGGCGCTGCTGACCGGCCCGCGGCGCTTCTCCGAGCTGTCGGAGGCCGTGCCTGGCATCGCGCCGAACATCCTCTCGGACCGGTTGCGCCGCCTTGAGTCCGAGCGCGTGGTCCGGGCCACGCCCTACTCGGAACGCCCGCCGCGCTTCAGCTACCAGCTGACCCCGGAAGGGGAGGAGCTGGCCGGCGCCCTGCGCCTGCTCGCGGACTGGGGATCGCGCGTCTCGCGGGATGCGGAGCCGCTGCGCCACGCGGCCTGCGGCACGCCCATGGAGGCGCGCTGGTACTGCCCCACCTGCGCCCGCGCCGTGGAGAGCGCCGAGGCGGACGAGGTCCGCTACCTCTAGCTCGCCGCAGTACCCTGCGCCGGTGAGGCGCCTCCTTCCCGAGCTCGACGCCAACGGCTGGCGACTGGTCGCCGCCAAGGTCTTTCGCGGCTACGCCTTCGGGCTGAACGCGGTGGTGCTGGGCCTCTACCTCGCCGACCTGCAGCTCGCCCCGGAGGTCATCGGCCTCGTCCTGTCGGCCGCGCTGCTCGGGACGCTGGGGCTGACACTGGTCATCGCGCTGTTCGGCGACCGCATCGGCCGGCGCCGGCTGCTGGTCATCGGCTCCGCGCTCATGCTGCTGTCGGCGGTCATCCCGCTCGTCGGCGCCAACCCGGTGGTCCTGGCGCTCATCGGCCTGTCCGGGATGGTGGCCGTGACCAGCAGCGAGTCGACTGGCCTGCAGAGCGTCGACCAGGCGGCGCTGCCGCAGACGGTCTCGGCTACCCAGCGCACCGCCGCCTTTGCGCTGTACAACCTGGTCGCCGCGGCCGCCTCGGCGATCGGCGCGCTGAGCGTCGGGCCATTCGTGGCGCTCGGATTGGCCCTCGGCCTGGAGGGCGCCGCGGTGCATGCACCAGCCTTCGTGGCCTACGCCGCCGCCGGCCTCGTCTCCACGCTGCTGACGCTGGCGCTGGATCGCCGCGTGGAGGTCGGCCAACGCCTGGAGCGCGGCTTCGCCATCCGCCGCTCGCGGCGGACCGTGGCCATGCTCTCCGCCCTGTTCAGCCTGGACGCGCTGGCCGGCGGGTTCGTGGTCCAGAGCTACCTGGCGTTCTGGTTCTCGGCACGCTGGGACGCGGACCCGGGTGGGGTAGGCCTGCTGTTCGCCGCGAGCAACGTCCTGGCCGCGCTCTCGTTCCCCGTGGCGGCATGGCTGGCCAGCCGGATCGGGCTGATCCGGACCATGGTCTTCAGCCACATCCCGGCCAACCTGTTCCTCATCGGCGCCGCGCTGGCTTCCAGCCTGCCCGCCGCGGTCCTGCTGATGCTGGCTCGGGCCGCCCTCTCCTCCATGGACGTACCCGCGCGGCAGTCATACACCATGGCCGTGGTCGACCCGGACGAGCGAACCGCCACGGCCGGCGTGACCTCCCTGGCCCGGAGCGTGGGGCAGGTGCTGGGCCCGGCGCTGGCCGGCGTGCTACTCGTGCCGCTGGGCATCGGCGCGCCACTGGTCGCCGGTGGCGTGCTGAAGACCACCTACGACCTGTCCCTGTTCGCCTTCTTCCGCTCACGCCCCACGCCCGAGGAGGCGAATGCGAAGGCAGCGGTGCCGCGGGCATGATCGCCGCCGTCACGCGCTTCGTGGATCTTGGCGCGCGGCCGGAGGACGACCCGGACCTGCGAGTCCGCAAGCGCGCCACGGTCGGCACGATCGCGGCGACCATCGTGGCCGCGCTTGCCTACCTGATCCTGGGGATCGTGGCCGATCGGCCCGGCATCTACAGCTTCGCGGCCGCGCAGCTGGCAGTCCAGCTGGGGCTGCTGATCTACCTCCGCCGCAGCGGCCGCCTGAACCCGGTGGTGCTGGTGGTCCTGGCCGCGGGGCTAGTGGTGATCGCCTCGGGCGTGGTTGCCTTCGGCGGCCTCCAGCAGTCGAACGGCAACGTCGTGCTGGCGGTCCTGGTGCCGATGGGCGCCGTCCTCCTCCTGGGCCGGCGTGCGGCGCTGCCGGCTTACCTCGCCTTCGCGGTGCTGGTCGTCGGCGCGGCGCTCACCAACACCGCCCTGCGCACCCTGCTGCCCATTGCACCGGCGCTCGGCACCGCGCTGTACGCGATCAACCTGCTGGTGGCGGGGGGCATCGGGTTGGGGCTGGTGACCTTCATCGACGGTGAGCGGCTGCGCGCCAAGGCACAGTCCGAGGCGCTGCTGCTGAACGTCCTGCCGCGAGCCATCGTCGATCGGTTGCAGGGGGGCGAGCGCGTCATCGCCGACCACTGCCCGGAGGTCACGGTGCTGTTCAGCGACGTCGTGAACTTCACGCCGTTCTCCGAGCGGGTAGCCCCGGAGCGCGTGGTGCAGGTGCTGAACGACCTGTTCACCGCGATCGACGAGCTGGCGGAGCGCTATCGGCTCGAGAAGATCAAGACCATCGGCGATGCCTACATGGTCGTGGCCGGCGTGCCGCAGGCGCGCGAGGATCACGCCCAGGTGATGCTGCAGATGGCCATCGCCATGCATGGCGTGGCCGATGCACAGCCGGAGATCGACGGGCATCGGCTCCAGCTGCGGACCGGCATCGCCACCGGGCCGGTGGTGGCGGGGGTGATCGGCCGGCGAAAGTTCAGCTACGACCTTTGGGGCGACACGGTGAACACCGCCTCACGAATGGAGTCGAGCGGGATCCCCGGCTGCGTCCAGGTCACCGAAGCGACCTGGCAGCGCGTCCGAGACCGCTACCCGTGGCAGGTTCGAGAGGGCGTGGAGGTCAAGGGCAAGGGGCCGATGACGACCTACCTGCTCGACCCCTCGCAATTGCCCGCGAGCGGCTAGCCGTGCGCGGGGACTGGCTCCTCCATCGGCGCGGGCGCCGGCGTGCGGACCAGGCCGACCGCCCGTCGCGCGACCACGACTGACAGCCCGAACACCAGCAACGCATTGAC
Source organism: Candidatus Limnocylindria bacterium (assembly GCA_035696685.1). Taxonomy (GTDB): domain Bacteria; phylum Chloroflexota; class Limnocylindria; order QHBO01; family QHBO01; genus DASSCW01. Next base: position 5,136 of record DASSEC010000134.1, read on the forward strand.
CGGGTGCAGGGCCGCCAGCCATCCGGCCGAGTCGCGGAGGCCGGGCAGGATGCTCTGCACGAAGGCCGCCACCAGCAACGCCGCGCAGAGCAGCATGGTGCGCTGGCCGGCACGCGCGGGCCAGGCGAGCAGCAGGGGAATAACGGGTGCCAGGCTCAGCCAGTAGCCGAGATTGCGGTGGTTCTCGGGGGTCATGCCTGAGAACAGCGTGGCGCCGATCAGGTAGACCTGCACCACCACCCCCACCAGGAACAGCACCGCGGCAGCTGCGAACAGGTAGCGCCAGGTCTGCATCCGCTCGGGTCCTCCGTGAAGCTCAGTTCCGAAGGCCGAGTCTACCGGGCGGCGACAACCGCCTAGGCTGGCTCCCAGTGGAAGTTGCCGGTGAAGAGGCCGTCCACGAACCCGATCTGGTAGGCCAGGTACAGCCCGAAGGCCAGCGACAGGATCCCCGACCCCACGGTGAGGTAGCGGTTGATGCGCTCCGAGCGGGCGCGCGAGACCAGGAACGGCAGCCCGATCAGCGTCGTCAGGATGGCCATGCCGGAAGCCACGCCGCCGCAGAAGATCAGCAGGTAGACCATCGCGGCGCCGGTGTCATGGATGGTGGCCAGGACCAGCAGCGCCACCGCCGCGGAGCCGGCGAGGCCATGTACCAGGCCCACCACCACCGGGCGGCCGAGCTGGTACCAGCCGAAGGTCGCCACCAATCCCGGATCACTGCCATGGCCATGCAGGTGCGCGTGCTCGTGGCCATGCGGGTCGCTGCCGGCCTCGTGGGCGTGCAGGTGCTCGTGAGCGTGCCCGTGCATGGGTGCGGGGGGCGTGAAACGCTCGGTCAGCCGGCGCATGGCGCCGGTCAGGTTCAGGATGCCGAGCAGGATCAGCATGATCGCCACCGCGAACTCCATGGCCAGGCCGACGGGCGGCGGGATGACGACGTTGAAGGCGATGATCAATGTCCCCACCACCAGTACGGTGATGGTGTGGCCCAGCCCCCACAGCCCGCCGATCAGCGTGCTGTGCATGAATTTGCGGCTGCGAGCCAGGATGGTGGTCACCGCGATCACGTGATCGGCATCGGTCGCGTGGCGCATGCCGAGCACGAAGCCAAATCCGGCGAGGGCGAGCAGCTCTCCCATGGAGTCCTCCGCTGGGTGGTAGGCCAGTCTAGGAGCGCAGCGACGCTATTGCAACCTGTTGCAGTTGCTAGCGCCTCCGTATACTGAACGGCCGATGAGCCCTGTTGAATCACTCCCGGAGCCCTGGGCCGGCGTCCGCGATCGTCTGCGGCGTCGCGGTCTGCGCTGGACGCCGCAGCGCCGCACGGTGGTCGAGGTGCTGGCCGCGACCGACGGCCACGTGACCGGGGCGGAGCTGATCGAGCGCTGCCGCGACCACGACCCGCAGACCATCCCTTCCACCGTCTACCGGACCCTGGACGTGCTGGAGGAGCTGGGCCTGGTTCGGCACGGCCATGGGGCCGATGGGCGCGAGGAGTTCCACGTCTCGCCCGGTGCGGAGCATGGCCATCTGTACTGCGCCGACTGTGGCCAGACGAGGGAGATCCGCGCGCCGCAGGCGGACGCGATCATCGGGGCCTTCCGGGGCGCCGATGGCTTCGAGGTCGACCTGTCCCACGTGACGGTGGTCGGGCGCTGCGCCGACTGCGCGGCGCGGCTCGCCGGATGACGACGCTGCTGGGCCTGCCGGCGGCCGATCCCACGGCCCTGCGACCGGGCGAGGCGGACGTGGTGATCCTGGGCGTGCCATTCGGCGTGCCCTATCCGGTACCGGGTCTGACCGCCGGCTGTGCCGATGCGCCGGCGGCCATCCGCGCCCGCTCCGAGCGCCTGTCCCGGTTCCTGACCCACCATGACTTCGACCTGGGCGGGCCCATGATCCCCGACGGCGCGCAGCTGCGGGTCGTGGACGCCGGCGACGTGGCCGGCAGCCCGGACGACGGGACAGGCAACTCGCGGCGCACCGAGGCCACGGTCCGTGCGGTCCTGGCGGCGGGCGCCGTGCCCATCCTGCTGGGGGGAGACGACTCCATCCCGGTGCCGGTGCTGCGTGCCTTCGACGGCGGAGGACCGCTCACCGTGGTCCAGGTGGATGCCCACCTGGACTTCCGCGACGAAGTGACCGGCGTGCGCGACGGCTACTCCTCGCCGATGCGGCGTGCCGCCGAGATGGCGCACGTGCAGCGGATCGTGCAGGTCGGGCTGCGGGGCGTGGGAAGCGCCCGCGACGTGGACGTGGCCGACGCCCGGGCCGCCGGGAACCTGCTGGTCACCGCGCGCGAGCTCGGCGAGCGTGGGGTCGGGTGGCTGCTCGAGCAGGTGCCGCGGGAGGCATCGGTCTTTCTTGCCTTCGACCTGGATGGGCTGGACCCCTCCATTACGCCGGCCGTGTCCGGCGCGTCGCCCGGCGGCCTTGGCTACTGGGCCGCGGTGGAGCTGGTCCAGGGACTTGGCGGAGAACGGCGCCTGGCCGGCGCTGCCTTCACCGAGCTCGTGCCGGAGTTGGACACCGACGGCCGCTCGGCCCTGGTGGTGGTTCGGCTGATCATGCTGCTGCTGGGAGCCATGGCCCGGCGCCGTTGACTAAACCTGACATGAATTGGCAGGTATCGGCCTATGCTTGCGCCGATGCGCGCGTCACGCCTGGTCACCCTGCTGCTGTTGCTGCAGACCCGCGGCCGGCTGACGGCTGCCGAGCTGGCGCGTGAGCTGGAGGTCTCCGAGCGCACCGTCCACCGCGACGTGGAGGCGCTGAGCGAGGCCGGCGTCCCGATCTACGCGGAACGCGGCCCCCATGGCGGCGTGCAGCTGGTGGATGGCTACCGCACCCGTCTGACGGGCATGACCGCCGACGAAGCAGAGGCGCTGTTCCTTTCCGGCCTGCCCGGCCCGGCCGCCGAACTTGGCCTGGGCACGGTTATGACGGCTGCCCAGCTCAAGGTGCTCGCCGCCCTGCCGGGCGAGCTGCGAGCGCGGGCCTCGCGCCTGGTGGAACGCTTCTACCTCGATGCGGCCGGCTGGTTCCACGACAGCGAGCCCGTCCCGCGGTTGGCCACCTTGGCCGAGGCGGTCTGGGACGCGAAGCCGGTGACCATCGAATACGAACGAGGGGACCAGCGCGTCGTCCGCGAGATCCAGCCCCTGGGATTGGTGCTGAAGGCGGGGATCTGGTACGCGGTCGCGCTGTTCGAAGGCCAGCCGCGGACGTATCGCGTCTCGCGCGTGGCGGCTGCCACGCTCAGTGAGGACCACTTCGCTCGCCCGGACGGCTTCGACCTCGCCGCGTTCTGGACCGAGTCCTCGGCGGCGTACGAGCGCGAGGTGTTGCGCTTCCCCGTCGTCGTCCGGGTGGCTCCGGACAAGCTGGATCGGCTGGCCGAGTTCGTTGGCTGGCGCGCGATCGAGCAGGCCGAGGAGCTCGACGAGCCGGATCCTGATGGCTGGAAGCGGCTCCGCCTCCGTCTCGACTGGCCGGAGGAGGTCGCGGGCCGGTTGCTGGGGATCGGCGGGGACCTCGAAGTGCTGGATCCGCCCGAGATCCGGGCCGAGCTGATGGCGCTGGCCAGCGGCGCCGTCGCCCGCCACGCACCTGCCGCCGCTACAGGCCGCGCCGCTCGTTAGGTCGCCGCAGGGCGGCGCTGCCACTCGACCGCCAGCGCACGCTGGTCGGTTGCGACCTGGCAATCCGCCGATCCCGCAGCAGCTCCTGGATGCTGCGCTCGCGCTCGTCCATGGCTGACTTCACATAGTCCGGAAACATCTTGCTGCTCTTCCTTCCATCGGCTGTCGGCTCTGCCGACACAGTACCGAGGGTTCATGACAGAACCTGTCAGGAAAGCATCGTCCGATGGACGACAACCGGAGTCAGGGGGCGAGGGCGGTCCTCATCGCATCGGCCGTGGACGCCAGCGCCCGCGCGTCTGCGGCACCGATCCAGCGTGGGCTGAGCCCGAGGACCTGGTTGGCAAGGGCCTGCAGCTGGGCCGATGCGGCTGCGTCCTGGCCAC
>DASSEC010000135.1:0-2625 GCA_035696685.1 Candidatus Limnocylindria bacterium
TTGCCTTGCTCGCCGTAGCGTCGGATGGCGATGTCCTCGGCGAAGGCCGTCCGGCGCGAGGACCACTCGCTCCCCGCCATCCTATTCCAGCTCGCCCGCGTCGAGCTGCTCACCGGCGCCTGGGAACGCGCGCGCCGCCACGCCGCCGAGTGCCACGAGGTCACCCTGCAGAGCGGGTAGGCCGGGGACCGTCCCTACGCCCTCACGATCCAGGCGCTGGTCGACGCCCACCTCGGCCTGGTCGAGCCGGCCAGCGCCAGGATCGAGGAGGGGCTGGCGCTCGCCCGGCGGCTCGGCGTGTAGCCGGCGGGGTTCGAGCTGCTGGCGGCCCGCGGCTTCCTGGAGCTGTCGCTGGGGGACGCCGCTCGCGCGGATCGGACGTGCAGAACAAAGCTTCTATCACTGCGACAAGCAAATAGGGTGATTCATAAGGCGGCGGCATACCGAGTTGTTGGATAGTCGAAGCAGCTGAGCAGGACCTGTGGCTGCCGCTGCCGACGATGCAGATACCCGTGCAGCTCATCGCGAAGCTCACCCGCCGACCAGGGACGCCGCCGGCCCGCCGCGTTGGCCTTGACATCATGGTTCGGCAGCTCCACCGGGTTCAGCTCCGGGCTGTAGCCGGGCAGGAAGTGCAACTGGAGCTGGGCGCATGCCGTTCGACCCAGGCGCTGACCAGCTTGGCGCGATGCACCGGATGCCCGTCCACGATCAGGTGCACCCTCCGCCCGCCGCAATCGCGGAGCAGCCGCCGCAGGAAGTCGATGAACACCGCCCCGGGCCGTGGCCAGCCTGCGCAACCCCTGGCCAGCGCCATCCTGCGTCTCCACGGCTGGTGCGACATCGCCGCAGCGCTGCGCCGCAACGCCCGCGGCGCCACCCGCGCCCCCGTCCTCCTCGGCATTACCAGGCATGGACCAGACATCTGGCACGTTACCGACGCCATGGGTGCTCACCGCGCTGGGCTCTGTTGGTCATCCTCGCCGACGCAGCACCCGCATCGCCATGCCGAGGAACACTGCCCCGAACACCAGCAGGACAGCGACGTCCAGGGTCGCCGGCATGGTGTAGCCACCGATGGTGATGCCGGTAAACCGGTCGAGCAGCGCGGCAGGCACGCCCGCGCCATCAAGGACGGCTCCACGAATCGGCGCCATCCCGTAGGCGACCGGGTCGAACCGTGTGAGCACGGTCATCCATGCGGGCAGATTGGTCAGTGGGAACAGCGCCCCGCTGAGAAAGAACATCGGCATCACCAGCAACGTCATCACGGTCTGGAACGCCTGCATGGACTGTATCCGTGAGGCCAGGGCAACGCCGAGGCTAGTCAGCGCGAAGGCGAGGACGAACAGCAACGGCGCTAGCTCCAGCACGCCAACCAGGCTCAGCTTGACCCCGACAACCGGGGCGAAGACGAGCAGCAGAACGCCCTGCACCATGGCCTGGGTGGCGCCTCCTAGCGCCTTCCCGACGGCCACCGCGGATCGGTTGATCGGCGCGACGAGGATCTCGCGTAGGAAGCCGAACTCGCGGTCCCATACCACCGACATGGCGCTGAACATGGCGGTGAACAGCACCGCCATGCTCAGCACACCCGGATACAGGTACTGCAGGTAAGTGACGCCTGGAGGTAGGCCCACGCCACCCCCCAGCGAGGCGCTGAGACCCACGCCGAAGACGAGCAGGTACAGCAGGGGTTGCGCCAACGAGACCAGCAGCCGCGTGCGATCACGCGAGAAGCGAAGCACGTCCCGATGCCAAATCACCAAGATCGCCTGGATCAGCGACACCCGCGCGCGGGCGGGACACGTGGCCGGCCAAGCGGGCGTCGTGGGCGTCGTCCCGGCGGGTCTCGCCATGCTCATCGGCGTCCTCCTCGGCGTGCTCCCGGGCGTCCCCCTGGGTGTCCTACTCGACGTTGGGCGAGCATGCGCAGCTGCGCCCGGCCGTCGGGACCCTCATCGCGGATCGCCCGGCCGGTGAGCTTCAGGAAGACGTCGTCGAGGCTGGGTCGGCGCACGGTCGCGGTCTTCACTGCTACCGACAAGGATCGGACGAGCTGGGGCACGAACTCCGCCCCATCCGCAACCTCGACACGGAGCGTCCCGTTGTCCTGGATGGCCTGGATGTCGAAGCGCTCCATGAGCTCCGCGGTCGCCTGGACGTTGTCATCGGTGCTGAGCACCACGACGTCGCCGCCCACCTGCGCCTTGAGCTCCTCCGGCGTGCCCAGGGCAACGATGCGTCCGTGGTCGATGATCGCGATGCGGTCGCACCACTCGGCCTCCTCCATGGAGTGGGTGGTCATGAAGATCGTGGTGCGGGCGCGGGCACGCACCTCGCGGAGGTGCTCCCACACGCGCGCCCGGGTCTGCGGGTCCAGCCCCTGGGTCGGCTCGTCGAGGAAGAGCACCTCGGGAGCGTGGAGGATGCCGCGGGCGACCTCCAGGCGGCGCTTCATGCCGCCGGAGAACGTCTTCACCGGCGCGTCGGCCCGGTCCGCCAGGCCGACGGTCTCCAGGCAGGTGTCGATGCGTTGGCGCCGTGCCGCCCGGGGAACGCCGTAGACCCTGGCGTGAAACATCAGGTTCTCGCGAGCCGTGAGCTGATCGTCCAGCGAGGGGT
>DASSEC010000136.1:0-3319 GCA_035696685.1 Candidatus Limnocylindria bacterium
TGTTCTATGCCCACCCGAACACGTTCGAGCGCTTCCGCTACCTGGTCTTCGCCGAGCAGTTCCACGACCTGTTCGACCCCCTGACCAGCCCGCTCTACAACCTTGGCCTGAAATGGGCCGATGCCGAGGCCCTGCTCGAGCAGCAGTTCATCGGCCCCGGCTGGCTGATGGCGGCCATCGGCGCCTCGGTGCTCGCGGCACGCGACCTGAAGGCCTTCGCCTTCCTGGGATTGCTGGTGCTGGCCAACGTCGCCTACTCGATGAACTTCATCGACGGCGACATCGCCCGCTACTACATGCTCACCGTACTGGTGGCGGCCGTTTGCATCGGCATCGGGCTGAGCGCCATCGCCGCCACCGCGGCCCGTGCCGTGGCCGAGGCCAGCCGACGAACCCTGGCCTTCGCGGGCCGGCGCCGCGCGGCGGTGGTGGCCGGCGTGCTGGTGCTGGTGGCGGGCGCCCTGCTACCCCTCGGTGGCCTGCTGTCGCTGTATCCCGAACGCGCCGAGCAGGGCGCGAACCAGGACGCCGACCTGTGGGTCAAGTCGGTCTACAACCAGCTGCCCCCGGACGCGGTGATCGTGAGCTGGTGGAGCTACAGCACGCCGCTGTGGTACCACCGCTGGGTCCTGGGCGACCGGCCCGATATCACCATCCTCGACGAGCGGAACATCCTCGATGATGGCTACGGTACGATCGACGGGGCCATCGAACGCTTCCTCGACTACCGCCCGGTGTTCGTCGTGCCGCCCTTCTGGGAGCTCGACCAGATCCTGGCCAACTGGCAGACGCGCACCATAGCCACGTATCCGGGCTATACCGATCTCCTGCTCATCGAGGGCCATAGATGACCGATGCACCGCAGCCGACCGACGCCTTGCCGCCGGGACATGCCCCGCGCCTGACGTTCTTCTTCCCCGCCTTCAACGAGGAGGAAAACGTCGAGCGCACGGTGGAGCTGGCGCTGTCCGAGATCGGTCCGCTGGTGGGTGGCTCGCTCGAGGTGCTGGTCGTGGACGACGGCTCGTCCGATCGGACACCTGCCCTGGCCGATGCGCTGGCCGCCGCCGATCCTCGCGTCCGCGTCCACCACCAGCCGAACCGCGGCTACGGCGGCGCGCTGAAGGCCGGCTTCGCCAACGCCCGCGGCGAGCTGGTCTGCTTCAGCGACGGTGACCTGCAGTTCGACCTGCGCGAGATGGCTCGCCTGCTGGACCGCTTGGCCGATGAAGGCAAGCCCGTGGACGCGGTCATCGGCTACCGGATCAAGCGCCGTGACCCATTCCACCGCATCTTCATCGCCAAGACCTACAACGCGATCGTGTCGATGGCCTTTGGGCTGCGAGTGCGGGACATCGACTGCGCCATGAAGCTGTTCCGCCGCGAGGTCTTCGACGGGCTGCGGCTGGATGCCGATGGACCGTTCCTGTCCGCCGAGCTGCTGATCAAGCTGCGCGCCCGTGGCGTGCGGATGGCCCAGGTCGGGGTCAACCACTTCCCGCGGGCGGCGGGCACGAACACGGGGGCATCGTTCACCAAGATCCTGCGGACGTTCCGCGACCTGGCCGTGCTGCGCTGGGCACTGTGGACCCGTAGCGACGAGGTCCTGACCGCCTAGCTCTGCTCCTCGGGCGGTGGGCTCTCTCCGGACTCCAGGTCCACGTCCAGCGAGTTGACGAACTCGCGGAAGACGGCCAGCTTCTCGTCCGCCTCCCCGTCCTCCTGCTCGGGCTCCACGCCGGCCTCGTCCAGCACGCGCTCGTCCACGTAGATCGTGGATCCGGTGCGGACCGCCACCGCGATCGCGTCGGAGGTGCGCGAGTCGATCTCCGCCTCGCTGCCGTCAGCCAGCTCCAGGTAGAGGCGAGCGTGAAAGGTGCCCTCGGTCACGTGGGTCACGACCACCCGGCTCAGGCTGGAGTTGAGCGCGCCCAGCACCGACACCAGCAGGTCGTGGGTCAGCGGCCGCTCCGCGGTGAGGCCCTGCAGGCGCATGGCGATGGCGTTCGCCTCCGACGGCCCGATCCAGATGGGGAGGTATCGGTCCCGTTCGGACTCCTTGAGGATCACCACGTGCTGGCTGGAGAGCATGTGGACGCGCACGCTCTCGACCACCATCTCGATCAGCCGAACCCGGCCGAATGGCTGGTCGCGCATGGGTTCGATTCTAGACGGCCTTACTCGAGGACGACCCGGACGATGCCGTCCGGCGTCAGCAGCGTGGCCACCGGCGGCCCGTCCGGCACCGAGCCGACGTTCATGGCCACCACATGGTCGAGCAGGCCGGCCCACTGGCCGGTCCGGGGCGCCATCCACTGCCGGACGAATGCCCCATCGGCGCGCTGGAAGCCCAGGATCCGGGCGTTGGCCGCGTCGTACACGTAGAACAGCTCACGGTCACCCACCGTGGCGCCATCCAGCAGCCGATAGTCGAGCGGATGACGCACCTCGCCGTCCGGCGGCGGATCGAGTGAGTAGTCCTCCTGGGGCAGCGGCACGCCGAAGTTGACGCGGGTCACGGTGCTGGCCTGCAGCAGCCACAGGTTCACGTCCACGAAGATGTCGCGCGCGTCCGCCGGCCGGAGGTCGGGCTTTCCGGTCAGGAAGCGCTCCGGGCGCTGTGGGTAGGCGACCGGCACGACGTCGCCTGGGGACCACTTGCGGACCTCGTTGCGGGCCGCGTCGACGACGTACAGGTTGAAGATCTCCAGCGGGGGCCGGTGCTGTAGCGCGGCCAGCAGGCTGCTCCTGGCGCCAATGTCCTCCAGGCCCGGCAGCCGCAGCGGCCGCGGCTGCTGCTCGCGCAGGTCGAAGCGCCACGCCTGGCGCTGGCGGTCCACCAGCACCACGTCGGTCGCAGCGGTGGCGATCATCCATGGCTCGCCGGCCGTCAGCGCGCCGATGACCTGGCCAGATCGATACACCACCGTGGCCGTGCCCCGCCCGGTGACGTGCACGACCCGGCCGCGGCCGCGATCCATGACCCAAAGCGAGCCGTCCGAGGCAGCGACCATATCGGCCGGCTGGATGCCCTCGAACGCGGAGCGCAGATCCGTGAGCACGGCCGCCTCGCCGAGGCGGGTGACGTCGTAGATGCGGTCCAGGCCGCGGTCGACGCGCGAACGCAGCTGGTCGAGCGAGCCGGACGGGACGCCGGCGTTCGCTGCCCGCTGGAGGGCGGCGAACGCGTCGTTGAGCAGCCCGGTGGCCGTGCTCGGCGCCCGGTCGATGAGATCGTGGCCGTCGACCTGCTCCGTCACCTGCCCCATGAGCTGGTGTGCGTCCTCGATGGCCTGTCGCGCCACCAGGGCACGGGGGA
>DASSEC010000137.1:0-4606 GCA_035696685.1 Candidatus Limnocylindria bacterium
ACCACGTGGGCGCCGTCCGGCAGGTGCAGGGTCGCCGGGCCGGCGGTGAGCAGCGCGGCCCACGTTTCCGCGGCCTCGGCCACGTCGCCCTGCTCGAGCCTGGCGAGGTCCTCCCGCAGCGCGTCCGACAGGTCGGAGGGAGCTGCCTCGGCGAGGCTGGCCCAGCCCTCCGCCGGCAGGAACTCGCTGGCGGGGAGCAGGGTGACCTCGTCCAGGCGACGCCGTGAACCCTGCGTGACGGGATCGAAGGCACGGATTGACTCCACCTCGTCGCCGAACAGGTCGATGCGCACCGGCTCGGCGGCTCCCGGCGGCCACACGTCCACGATGCCGCCGCGCGAGGCGAACTCGCCGACCCCGCTCACTTCCACCGCCGCTTCGTAGCCGCCCATGACCAGCGCGGTCAGCAGGGCACGCTGCACAACGCGCACCCCCAGCTGCACGTGGACCGTGGCGGTCGCCAGCTGCTGCGGGGCGAGCGTGCGCTGGACGAGTGCCAGCAGCGGCGCGACGAGCACGGCATGGCGCGGTGCGGCAGCCAGCCAGGCCAGCACGCGCAGGCGCTCGGCGGACTCGTCGTGCTCGGCCAGGGCACGCTCCAGCGGCATCGCGCCGCGCTCCGGCAGGACGGCCGCGTTGCCGTGCGGCAGCCAGGCAGCCAAGTCGTCGGCCAGGCGATGCGCCTCGTCATCGGTGCGCACCACGGTGACCAGCGGCTGGCGTGCCGGCAGCGCGCTGCGCCTCGCGGCCAGGTGCGCGGCACGAGCCGCCGCAGGCACGCGCAGCGCCCCGGGCGCCGGCAGGTGCGCGACCAGCTCCGCGGTCAGGGCGGCGACGCGACGGTCCGTCCCTCCCCGCGTTGGGGCCGGGGTGCGCGACGTCGGACGAGTGGCGGCGGTCACGCGGTCGGCCCCGCCAGATCCATTCCGTTGTACCGATTCATGGCCGCTTCGATTCCCTCGCGCAGCCACAGCTCGACGGCGTCGGCCGCGGTGGCGATCACCTCGTTTGCCAGGTCCCGCTCATGTGGCCGAAACGTCGACAGCACGTGGTTCACGGTCTCGCGCGTCGAGCCGGAACGGCCGATCCCCACGCGCAGCCGGTTGAACTCGTTGCTGCCGAAGGTGGCGATGATGTCACGCAGCCCGTTGTGGCCACCCGCCGAGCCCTCGCGGCGGAGCCGCAGGCGGCCGAGCGGCAGGTCCACGTCATCGGTCACCACCAGCAGGTCATCCTCCAACGTGGCCTCGCTCTGGCGCATGGCCGCCTTGACGGGACCGCCCGATCGGTTCATGTAGCGCATCGGCTTCACCAGCAACACGCGCTCCGGCGGATCCTGGAGCCGCACCTCGAGCTGGGCAGCGCCATCCCGGACCCGACCCTGCCCGGTCAGGCCCCAGCGGTCGGCGAGCAGGTCGACCACGCGGAAACCAACGTTGTGGCGCGTCAGCCGGTGATGCTCGCCGGGATTGCCCAGCCCGGTGACGACTTTCACCGGCCCGATGGTAGCGGCACCGCTACAGTGACGGGCGCCCATGGCCAGACCGGACCTGCTCATCGTCGGTGGCGGGATCATCGGCTGCGCCGCGGCAGCCTTCGCAGCCGAGCGGGGCGCCACGGTGCTGCTCCTCGAAGCCCAGGAGATCGGCGCCGGTGCCTCCGGTCGCAACTCAGGGGCCGTGCAGCACCCGTTCGACCCCGTGCTGGCGGAGCTGCATCGCGCGACGCGGCAGATCTACGACGAGCTGTCGGCGGCCGACCCGGACGCGTTCGCCTTTCCGGCCTCGCCTGCCGGCATCCTGCTCCTCACCGACGACCCCACGGCGGCACGGGGTCGCGTGGCGGAGCTGCGCTCAGAGAATCCGGACCTGGGAGCCGAGCTCATCGACGAGGACGGCCTCCATCGGCTGGAGCCGATGGTCGCCCGCGGCTGGTCGGCGATCCGGCTGGAGACGGGATTCCCCATCCCGCCCGAGGCGGCGACCCGGGCCTTCGCCGACCGCGCGCGGCGTTCGGGCGCCGAGATCCGGCTGGGCAGCCGCGTGGCAGCGCTCGACGCGGGACCTGGCATTCGGTTCGGCGACGGGACCATCCAGCAGGCCGGCGCGGTGCTGCTGGCCACCGGGCCCTGGGCGCCCGACCTGCTGGCGGCGAGCGTGGGACCCGCGTCGATCCGCCCGACCTACGGCGTGACGCTGCAGATCGCGCTGGCGGAGGCACCTGCCAGCGTCCTGGAGGAGGGCGCCGTCCACACCGTGAACCGACCCGTCGAGGGCGAGGGCGACGGCGTGGTGACGTTCTCGCTGGTCAGCGTGCGCGGCACGAGCACGGTGGGCTCCACCTTCCTGCGCAGCGCCCCGGACCCGGCCGACATGGCGCCGCGGCTGCTGGAGAACGCAGTTCGCTTCGTCCCGGCGCTGCGCGGCGCCCGCATCCTGCAGCAGCGCGTCTGCGCCCGCCCCCAGTCGCCGGACGGGCGCCCGTTCCTCGGCCCGTTGGCGGACCTTCCCGGGGTGTTCGTGGCGGCCGGCCATGGGCCGTGGGGGATGAGCACCGGACCCGCGACGGCTCAGCTGGTCGTTGCCGCGATCCTGGATGGGGCGGCGGTTCCCGCCGGCCTGGAGGCCGACCGGGCGATCTGAGCTGCGAGGTCGTTGTGCATAGTGCACAACGAATCACGGTCAGGGGCGACGCGCCGCCGGGTGCGCAGCTCCGCATCGGCTCATAGGCTGCGTGCACCAACCAACCCGCGTGGGAGCCGCACCGATGGGGACGATCGACTCCGGGGACACCGCCTGGCTGCTGGTCTCCACCGCCCTGGTCATGCTGATGACGCCTGGCCTGGCCCTGTTCTATGGCGGGTTGGTCCGCCGCAAGAACGTGCTCAGCACGATCATGCACAGCTTCTTCATCCTGGCCCTGGTCAGCGTCACCTGGGTGCTGTGGGGCTACTCGCTGGCGTTCGGGCCGGATGCCGGACTGGGGCTGATCGGCCGGCTGGACTGGCTGGGGCTGGAAGGCGTGGGGCCGGCGCCATCGGCGACCTATGCACCAAGTGTCCCGCACCTGGCCTTCGTGGCCTTCCAGATGATGTTCGCCGTCATTACCCCGGCCCTCATCACCGGCGCCTTCGCGGAGCGCAAGCGTTTCAAGGCCTTCGTGCTGTTCTCCGTCGCCTGGTCCACGTTGGTCTACGCGCCGATCGCCCATTGGGTCTGGTCGCCGGACGGCTGGCTCAGCCACCTGGGCATCCTGGACTTCGCCGGTGGCACGGTGGTCCACCTCGCCAGCGGGGTGGCGGCCCTGGTGGCCGCGCTGATGGTCGGGCGGCGGATGGGCCTGCTGGAGTCGGCCACCGAGCCGCACGACGTGCCGATGACCCTGCTGGGCGCCGGCCTGCTGTGGTTCGGCTGGTTCGGCTTCAACGCCGGGTCGGCGCTGGGCGCCAACGGCGTCGCCGCGGTGGCGCTGGTCACGACCAACACGGCCGCCGCCATGGCGGCACTGACCTGGGTCACGCTCAGCTGGCTGCATCGCGGCTCGCCGTCGGTGATCGGGGCGGCAGTTGGCGCGGTCGCCGGGCTGGTGGCGATCACCCCGGCCGCCGGCTTCGTGACCCCGGCCGGCGCGATCCTGATCGGCTCCGGGGTTGGCGTGGTCTGCTACGGCGCCTCGCTGCTGCGGCTGCGGTCACGTGTCGACGACGCACTCGACGTCTTCGCGGTCCACGGGGTGGGCGGCGCGTTCGGTGCGCTGGCCACCGGGGTGTTCGCGACGGTCGCGGTCAACCCCGCCGGCCGCGATGGTCTGCTGGGCGGGAACGCGGCGCAGGTCGGCATCCAGCTGCTGGGGATCACCGCGGTTGCCGCCTATTCCGCCGCAGCCACCGCCGGAATCCTGCTGCTCGTGAACCTCGTCGTCCGCATCCGCGTTCCGCGCGAGGCGGAGGAGGCCGGGCTGGACGTTGCCCAGCACGGCGAGATCGCCTACCAGTCCTAGGAAGCTCGCGAAGGAGGTGAACCGATGATCATCGCCGCGTTTCTCGCCTTTGGGGCGCTGCTCGCCGCCTGGCTGACGGCGCCCGCCGAGCGCCACCGGCCAGCCGAGGTCACACCGCAGCCGATGGTGGAGCTCGCAGCCGAGGCCCAGGCCGCCTGACCAAGCCCCGGCTCGTCCGGCCGGGCGTGAACCGAGGACGCGCCTGCCGGCGTATCCTCGGGCATGGTGGATGACGCCGCGCGCGAGCTCGATATCCCGGCCCTTGCCCGCCGGTACGGTCGCGAGCTCGCCTCGGCCGCGTACGAGATCCTGGAGAGCCGCCAGGCGGCTGAGACGGCGGCGGCGGCAGGGATCGCCGATGTCCTGCGCGCCCGGGGCGCGACCACGCTGCGCGATGACGAGGAAACCTCCCTGGCGCTGGCCGTTGCCACGCGACGACGCGCAGAGGCCGCCCATCGGCATTGGCCGGAGGTCGACCCGCAGGTCGAGCCAATCGCGACCGCGGCCCCATCCTTCATGGTCCGCCCGGAGGCCGTGGTTGCCGCCCTCGCCGGACCACGCCTAGGGGATCACCGAGGGCATCGGGCGCTGGCATTGGCCGCGGCCC
>DASSEC010000138.1:0-2400 GCA_035696685.1 Candidatus Limnocylindria bacterium
CTGGACGATGCGCTCCAGCTCGGCATCGGTCAGCGGGTTCTGCGGCTGCTCGCGGCGAAGCGTCCGCACGCTGGTCGTGCCCTTGACCAGCTCGCCGGCGATGCCGATGACGGCCGATCCGGGACGCAGCCCGGCCATGGCCTCGGCCTCGTCCAGGGCCGCGCGGCAGTTGGCCACCACGGCATCGATGTCGCTCACCGTGCCCGACTGCATGTGCGCCAGGCCCTGTCGCCGTCGGCCCGCGCCGCGCACCACGCCGGTGACGACATCGTGGTCGTCCTCCAGGCTCACGACCAGGGCCTTGGCGAACTCGGTGCCCACGTCCAGCGCGGTCAGCGCGCGGGGAGCGACGTGATCGCCAGATGCGTCGCGACCTGAACCGCCGCGAATTCGCTCGACCACGCCACCGAAGAGCTGCTGCACGCCGCCTCCGTCTCGCCTCGCTCAGCCCGACTCGATGGCCGACAGCGCCTCCAGCGCCAGCCGCGTGGCCTCGGCCAGGGCGTCCTGCAGCCGCGCCGCGTCCCGGCCGCCTGCCTGCGCCAGCTCTGGACGGCCGCCGCCGCCGCCGCCGATCAGCGGCCCGATCTGGCGGATGATGGCCACCGCGTCGAACCCCTCCCCCACCAGGTCGCGGCTGGCCGCGACCAGCAGCGACGGCCCACGGTCCTCGCCGCCGGCGATCGCCACGAAGCGCCCGGTGATGCCTCGCAGGTCGTCCGCCCAGCGACGGAGCGCCCCGGCGTCGGCTCCGGGATAGTGCTGAACGACGACCTTGCTCTCGCCTGCCAGCTGTGCCTCCGCCAGCGCGGCTGCCGCATCCAGCTTCGGTCCATCATTCGCGGGTTGCCGAGCGCCCTTTTCCGCCTCGCGCAACCTGGCGGCGAGTGACTCCACGCGAGCCGGCACCTGGTCCTCGGGCACGCCCAGCTGGGTGGCCACCGCGTGCAGCGCCTCCAGCCGGCTGGACACCAGCTCATCGGCCGCCTCGCCGGTCACTGCCTCGATGCGTCGCAGCCCGGCGCCGATGCTCGACTCACCGGTGATCCGGATCGAGCCGATCTGGCCTGTTGCGGCCACGTGCGTGCCGCCGCACAGCTCCTTCGAGAACCCCTCCACCCGCACCACCCGCACGTTCTCGGGCACGTACTTCTCGCCGAAGAACATGTCGGCGCCCAGCTGCTGCGCCTCAGTGAGGCTCATCCATTCCGGGCTGACCGGCGCGTTCCGCCGAACCTGCTCGTTGACCCGTCGCTCCACCTCGCGCAGCTGCTCGCGCGGCGTCGCGGACGAGGCCGGGAAGTCGAAGCGCAGCCCCTCCGGGCCGACCCAGCTGCCCGCCTGCTTGGCCTGCTCCCCGAGCACGTCGCGCAGGGCACGGTGCAGGAGGTGGGTCGCGGTGTGGTTACGAGCTGCCGCCCATCGCCGTCGCTCGTCAACCTGCGCCTCCACCGGCTCGCCGATCTCCATCTCCCCTTCCAGGCGTCCAACGTGGACGATGGCGTCTCCTGTCCGCTGCACGTCATCCACCTGGATGGTGCCGCGCGGCCCGCGGATGGCTCCGCGGTCGCCGATCTGTCCGCCGCCCTCGGCGTAGAACGGCGTCCGGTCCAGCACCACCTGGACGTTCTCGCCGCGAGCCAACCCGGTCACCGCCAAGCCGTCGGCTTGCGTCACGTTCGGATAGCCGATGAACTCGCTGCCAAGTTCGGCCAGCGATGGGTCCGCCTCGAATCGGCCTCCCCTACCGCCGCGGGAACGCTCGCGCTGCTCGGCCATGGCCCGCTCGAAGCCCTCGCGGTCGACGCTGACGCCGCTCTCCGCGGCGATCTCCACGGTCAGGTCGATCGGGAAGCCGAACGTGTCGTGCAACCGGAACGCCTCGTCACCGGGGATGAGCCCGTCGCCGCCGGCCGCTTCGACCAGCGTCAGCAGCTTCTCGCTGCCCGCTTCCAGCGTCCGGGCGAACTTGCCCTCCTCGGCTTCGACATCGGCCAGGATGCGGTCACGCGCATCGGCCAGGTGGGGATACGCGCCGCCCATGATGTCGATGACCACGGAGCACGTCTGGCGCAGGAACGGCTGGGTGATGCCCATCAGCCGCCCGTGGCGCACGGCGCGCCGCATGATCCGGCGCAGGACATAGCCGGCGCCCTCGTTGGACGGCGTCACGTTCTCGGCCAGGAGGAACGTCATGGCCCGCGAGTGATCGGCCACCACCTGGTAGCTGAAGCGCTCGCTCTCGACGGTCTGCGGGTCATGGCCGATGAACTCGGCCAGCCGCTCGATAATCGGAGCGAACAGGTCGGTCCGGTAGTTCGAGTCAACTCCCTGCAAGGCCGATGCGATCCGCTCCAGCCCCATGCCGGTGTCGACGCTCTTGAACGGCAGCGGGGTGAG
>DASSEC010000139.1:0-4126 GCA_035696685.1 Candidatus Limnocylindria bacterium
CCAGCACCATGGCGTCCTTGGGCCAGGTGGTGGGCTCGCCGGCAAGCGCCGAGATGCCGGCCCGCACCCCGTCCACATCGGTGTTGTGGCCCATGAGCCGATTCCCGTCGTGCACGATCACGTTCACCGCGCCGGTGAGCCGGGCATCGTCCGAGAGGCCATCGACCAGCGCAGCGACCTTCTCTTTGTGCGGTGCCTCCACCAGCGCCCCGGCGAACTCGTCGCGTCGCAGCTGGGCGATCACGTCGGGCAGCAGGTGTGGCCGCTTCTCCCAGCGCTCGATGGCGACCGGCAGTCCCGCCGCGCTGATGGCAGCCTGCTGTACCGCCTCGAAGGCGGAATGCGCAAACGATTGGCCGATGACGGGGAGGCGCTGCACGGGACGCTCGAGCTGCTCTGGGTCGGTGTGGGCGGGGGCTCCGCGAGGCGGCTCAGCGGGGTCGCTCCAGGGGCCCATGCTATCATCGGCGCCGGTCCCAGGAGAGGTCGCATAGTGGCCTAGTGCGGCGGTTTGCTAAACCGTTGAAGGGGGTTTCCTCTTCCGAGGGTTCGAATCCCTCCCTCTCCGCCAGCCCCCATGGCGTGTGCCCGTAGCTCAGTGGGTAGAGCGTCAGGTTGCGGACCTGAAGGCCGGAGGTTCGAGTCCTCTCGGGCACGCCACCCCCTCACGCTCACGGTGCGGTGCTGTTGAGATATTCCTCGAGGTCGGTGTAGCCGTCGGCGTCCTTGTCCGCCCGGCCATCGCGCGACGTGTCACCGAAGACCGCCAGCTCCCAGCCATCGGCCATGCCATCGCTATCCGCGTCTACAACCGGAATCCCGGGCGCCGGGTCCGGCCAATACGGGTTGGGTGGCGCAAAGTCGACACCGTTGAACCACCCGCCGGTCCGCGCCGATACCTCGTCAAGGATCCGGCGGTCCACGTCATCGCGAGCCGGAAGCGTCGCCCCCGCGCTGTCGAGGACGTTCGCCAGGAGGCTGGGATCCACACCAGCCGGAACGCTCAGCCCACCGCAACGCAGCGTTGATGCGTACACGCTGCCAGAGGCGGCGGCCGGCGTGAAGCCGTCCGCGACGTTGCCGTCGAGATACACGGCGTCGGGGTAGACCGTCGGATCAGCGGTGACGGTTTGGGTCTTGAACAGCGCGCGCGTCTCGGTCAGCGGGCCCCAGCGGAACCAGTTGCCGACGATGTTCAGGCTGCGCGGATTGCCGGCCACTGCCTGTCGTCCCCAGTCGTAGATCACGTTCTCAACCAGGTCGACGCATTCCGCGCTGCGGATGGCGGGCATGCGCTTGTCGCCATCGGTGAAGAGGTTGCGGTAGAACGTCAGGCGCGAGGCGTAGCCGCCGCCCAGCACCATGGGCGTCACGTTCGTCGCATAGGCATGGCCGCCGTTGGCCGCCGTCCCCTCCGGGTGCCGCGAGAAGTACAGGCCCTCGCCGATGATCGAGTGCTGGACCGTGAGATCGGTGACGGGCCCCAGTACGGCCAATCCGCCGATGTCCGGTCCCCAGACCATGTCGACATGGTCGAGGATGATGTTTCCGATGGGGCCGCCTTCGGCGTGGATCGTCAGCCCATCCGCGTCCGCGACCTCCGTCGTCGTCGCATCTCCCGTCCGGAAGTGGAGGTGCCGGATGATCACGTCGTGCGTCAGGATCCTCACCGTCTCGCCCCGGATGACGATTCCATCACCGGGTGCCGTCTGGCCGGCCACGGTCAGATACGGGTTCCGCACCTTCACCGATGAGGTGAGGATGATGGTCCCCGCGATCCCGAACACGACGGTACGCGGCCCGCTCGCATCCAGCGCGGCGCGCAGAGAACCCGTTCCCGAATCGGCGAGCGTCGTGACGTAATAGACGTCACCGCCCCTTCCGCCGACCGTCGTCGCTCCATAACCCGTTGCGTCCGGGAAGGCCGGGATAAACGTGGTCGGCGTCGGCGTCGGCGTCGGCGTCGGGGTTGGTGACGCCATCTCCGTTGGGCTCGGCGTCGCCGTCGGTGCCGTCGTCGGCGTGGCAGTTGGGTCGACCGTGGGCGATGCGGTCGCTGTCGGTGTTGGTGTCGGCGTGGCAGGCGCCGGAATGGCGAACGTCGCCGTAGCGACTATCTGGCCGCTCTGCGAACCGCTGAGCATCTTGGCGCCGATCACGTGGATTCCCGGGATTGCACTCGAGGGCATGGTCGCGGTCGCGCTGAACGTCCCGTTGGCCCTGACCTTGAACACGGGCATCCCGCTTGCGCCGCCGTCGAAGAGGAGTTGTCCCTTGGCTCGAGCGGCGAATCCGCTGCCGGTGACCTGGACGCTGCTGCCGGCCGGGCCGCTCGCGGGCGTCAGGTTGAGGCTTGGCGCGACGACAGCCGCGACGGTGATGGGCACAACCACTGCGACCGCGACCAGCGCGATCAGCAGGGGGCGTTGGGCTCCGGGAAGCTCGGTCGACGGCACTCGAGGGCTGCCTCGTTGACGGTGGGCACCGCGCGCTCGGCCGAGTCTACGCCACGCCAAGGGCGCCGTTCAGCGCGGTGGCGCGCCGCCCCCCGCTCGGCCCTCGCGCGGGACCTCCGCGGTTGTGAAGTAGCCGCGCCGGCTGCCACGATCGCGCGTAGCGGTAGCGCAGCGCTTCGTAGGCGATCAGCGCGGCGCAGGCCAGCGCCACCAGTGACAGGCTCGCCAACGCTGGGAGCACCACAGCCACGGGCACGAGCGCGCTGAGTGCCACCGTCGCCATCGGTCGGCCGTGCCCCAGCCCTCCGCCCATTCGCAGCCGTCCGGCGACGTGTGCCGCCATGTACAGGGCCAGCCCGCCGCACAGGCCGATGGCCGGGATGATCGAGAGCGGATGCGCAACGTCGTGCAGGGTGGTCTTGAGGCCCAGGGCGAACAGGACGATGCCGGCCACCATCGGCAAGTGGAGGCAGGAGTACAGGTCGCGCGCCAGGATGGCCCGCCGCGCGCCGGTCAGCTCGGTCAGCCGCGACTGGGCCACGAAGATGACCCAGTCGAAGAACCACCACAGCGCCGCGATGACCACCATGCCCAGCAGCGCGGCCCCCAGCACGCCGGCGTCCAGCGGCAGTCCCGCCGCCCCGACGCCGATGGCCACGATGGACTCGCCCAGCGCGATGATCAGCACCAGCCCGTGCCGCTCGATGAAGTGCTCGGGTGACACTCGCCAGCCGCGCATCCCGCCCAACAGGACGCCGCCGTAGTCGATCAGGAGCGCCAGCCCCCACAGCAGCAGCTCGGCCGGACCGTCCGCGAAGGCGGCTATGACCAGCACCAACGGGCCCAGGATCGCGCTCGGAACGGTGCGCAGGACCGCGCGCAGCAGCTCCTTGTCTCCGCGGCCAGCGAGGGCGTACAGGGCCAGGTGCAGGGCGCGCACGACGAAATACGCAAGGCCGAAGATGATTCCGTCACGGCCGAATGCGTCCGGTACGGCCAGCGACACGACCAGCATGGCGCCGATGGAGCAGAAGACCATAAGCCGCACGCCCCCCTCCTCGGGGTTCAGCGTGTTCGTCAGCCAGGCGTAGGCAGCCCACGCCCACCACAGCACGGCCAGCAGCAGCAGCCCGTGGAGCAGGCCGCTCCAGGTCGGATCCGCGGACAGGAAGCCGGTGACCTGGGTGATGGCAAACACGAACACCAGGTCGAAGAACAGCTCCAGGTTGGTGACCCGCTGGCCCGATTCCGGCGTCCGCGCTTCTCGTTCTGCGCCCATGCGACCCCATCTGGTGTGAAAGCCGGCAGTGTAGTCACGGCCAGTTGGCCGATTCCGGTACCGTCAGCCCATGGCCGACGTACCGCCCAGCCTGCGCCGGACCCTGGCCACCGCCGCGCCGGCGGCGCTGGCAATCGCCGTCTTCGGCGTCCTGTTCGGGGCGGCCGCGCGCCCGCTGATCGGACCCTGGCTGACGGTGGCGATGTCGCTGCTCGTCTTCTCGGGCGCTACCCAGTTCTCGACCGTGGCGCTCGTCGCCGCGGGCGCGGCCGCGCCCGCGCTGCTGCTGACCGCAGCCATCCTCAACGTTCGACACCTGGTCATGGGTGCGGTCCTGCGGCCCTTCCTGGGGCGGTCGCGGCCGCGGCGCGGCCGTCTCGCCGGGTTAATG
>DASSEC010000140.1:0-5857 GCA_035696685.1 Candidatus Limnocylindria bacterium
GGCGTGGCACTCGGCCAGCAGCCGGCCGTTGGCCGTCCCATCCGTCCCGAATCGGCATAGCGCCAGCATCGATGGGCCGCCGGTGCCGGCCGGCGGTGGTTCTGCCAGGTCGAGCCCCAGCGAGGCCATCACCGCCTGCCCTTCGCCAGCGACCAGCCAGACGTCCTGGCCGCGCGCCGCAGCGAGCTGCTGCAGCTCGTCGACGAGGCGGCCACGGTCCGGCGCGTCGACGTATGCCAGGGTCCAGGTGGACATGACGACCAGTGCGGCCGCCGTGGGCGCCGCCTCCGCCAGGCTCGGCAGATCGGTGGTCAGGTCTCCCGAAACGACCCTTGGCGGATCCTGCCGCGCGATTGACAGCGCCGCGGCCAGCACGGCCATCCGATCACGATGCTCCGGCCACACCAGCGCGCGCAGCCACTCCCCGGTGGCGGGCGCCCGCACGTCCAGCGGACTAAGGTCAAGGCCGAGGCGCCAGGCAACCGCCAGCCGATCCGGCACGGGGGGCTGCAGGTCGCCCTCGACGGCGCAGTCGACCTGCACCGCTGACCGCGGGTCGCCGGCTGAGACCGAGCCGATGCGGAACCCGTACCGATCCACCAGCAGGTTCAGGCCCGCGCTGGCACCGACTTCCAGCAGCGCCAGCGGCCGGCCGCTCTCCGCCGCCACCAGGCCGAGGGCGGGCAGGGTGACGACGGTGCGCCGCGCCTCGTTGGTCTGGGTCGTGTGGCTTGCGACCAGCGCCTCGATCTCGGACCGATGCTCGTCGACGAAGGCCACGAACGCCGGGTAGAGCTGCTCGTCGACGGGCCGCGCGGCATCGCCGGCCACCGTGCCGTAGTAGGCGCCGAGGGCGCCATCGGTCCCGGACAGCAGCAGGTGGTGGACGGCGGCCAGCAGGATGAGCGGCGTGTGGAACGCGCGCGGCGCTCCCAGCACGATGCTGGCTCGCCGCGGATCCCGGGCCAGGCGCCGGCACAGCTCGGCGTACAGCGGTGAACCCTGTTCCTCCACGTCCCGCGCATAGACGCGATACGTGTCCAGCAGCTCGGGGAGTGGGTCCTGGCCTGACGTGGGACTACCTGCTTTCGGATCGTGCTGCTAGGCTATCGGTCCCTGCCAGATCCCCGCACGACCGACGTGCCCAGGCCGTCGCCCGAAGAGGAAGGAGCCAGCCCGTGGTCTTCGGATCCAAGCGAGACAACAAGTCCGACGCCTTGTCGCGCGAGGATGTCGTCGGCAACCTCTACCCGGACAGCCTTACCAGTGAGGTCGATGTGACGCCTTCACCGACTGAGTACCGCCGCAATGACGCCGGCAACGAGAGCGTCATCGACCCGCACGCCCGCTTCAACGGCAAGTACGTCTCCGATCGCGACCTGCGCATCGAGGGCGAGGCCCAGGGCGAGATCGAGTGCCAGGGCACGCTGATCATCAGCCCCCAGGCCCGCGTGCGCAGCGCCATCACCGCGCACAACGTGATCATCAACGGCGACTACGAGGGCGACGTCGACTGCGGCGGCCGCTTCGAGATCGGCTCCACCGGTCGCGTCAAGGGCGCAGTCAAGACCCAGGTCCTGGTCGTGAAGGAAGGTGCGCACTGGGAGGGCTCGGTGGTGATGACCCACGAGGCCCGCCCGCCTGCCAGCAGCAGCTCGGGCAGCGGATCGCAGAGCTCACAGGGCTCGCAGGGCGCCCAGCAGGGATCGGCGAAGTCCGCGCAGCCGGTGGGGGCCTCAACCCCGTCGGGCCAGGGCAGCATCTTCAGCAAGCAGGATCGCGACGCCGCGGCCAGCGGCGAGCGCACGGCGACCGGGCCCGGCAGCAACGGGCAGTAGGCCCCGGACGGCGGCCGCCACTGGCGCGCCGCCCGGCCTGGTCGAGGTCACTCGGGGCGACACCGTCGAATCCCGGCACCGCGGGGCGGTCGCCGCTGCCTCGGCGTCCGGTGAGCTGCTCGCGTCCGTCGGCGACGCGCGCACGCTGACCTTCATCCGCTCGTCAGCCAAACCGTTCCAGCTCGCCCCCTTCGTGGCCTCGGGTCGGTTTGACGCATACGACTTCCCGGCCCCCACCGAAGCGCTGGCGATCATGGCTGCCTCGCATGCCGGCGAGGACCGCCACGCACGCACCGTGCAGGGCCTGCTGCGCGCGGGCGGGCTTTCGCGCGAGGTGCTCGCCTGCGGGACGCACGCCCCGTACGATCGCGAGACGGCGCAGCGCCTCCTCCGCGACGGCGAGCCGCCCTCCGAGCTCCGCCACAACTGCTCAGGCAAGCACGCCGGCATGGCGCTGCACGCCAAGGCGGCCGGCTGGCCGGTGGAGACGTACTGGCAGCCTGACCATCCGATCCAGCAGCTGGCGCTGGACACGGTGGCCACCGTCACCGGCCTGGCGCGCGAGCAGATCCTGACCGCGACCGATGGATGCGGGGTGGTGACCTTCGGCATGCCGCTCGAGCGCCTGGCGCGGGCGTTCGCCGTCCTGGCCGATCCCTCCGGGTTGGCCGATGACGCCCTGCGGCGCGCGCTGGAGCGCATTCGCGACGCGATGATGGCCCACCCCGAGCTCGTCGCCGGGGAGCGGCGCCAGCTGGACACGGCGCTGATGCGCGCCGCGCCGCGGACGTTGCTGGCCAAGGGCGGCGCCGAGGGCGTGCAGGCGGTGGCGCTACGGGCTGGCGGGCAAACTCGCGGCGCGGGCGTGCTTGGGTTGGCGCTGAAGATCGAGGACGGGGATGGCGCGCGTCGCGCCCGCAGCACCGCAACGATCGCCGCGCTTCATCAGCTGGGCGCCGTGACCGTAGACGCCGTCGCGGGCCGTCTGGCCGAATTCGCCTCGCCGCCTGTCCTGGATCCACGCGGCGATCGCGCCGGGGAGGTTCGGCCCGCCTTCACGCTCGGCTGACGTGAGACATCCTGACCGGGCCAGGGCGGCTCAGAGGAGTCCGCGAATGACATCGGCCACGCGCACGAGCAGCGGGGCCAGCACCAGGGCCGGCAGGAAGTTCGCTACCCGCACCGACTTCAGCGCCAGCAGCCGCAGCGCAATGCCCAGGAGGAGCAGGCCGCCGACCGAGGTGACGGCAAGGATCGTCCGCGGGTCCATCACGTCACGGAGGAGGAAGGCGAACGCCGCGATGCCGCCCTGCACCAGCAGCACGGTGATCGCCGCCAGGTAGACCCCGGCGCCGAGCGTGGCCGCGAAGGCGATGCTGGCCACGCCGTCGAGCAGGCTCTTCGTGGCCAGCAGCGAGAGGTCGCCGGTAAGGCCGTTCTCCAGCGAGCCAAGAATCGTCAGCGGGCCGACGCAGAAGACCAGGCTCGCGGTCACGAATCCTTCGGCGATGCGGCTGCCCGAGCCTTCAGGCGCCAATCGCGCCTGGAACCAGGCACCAATCGCCTCCAGCCCGTCATGCAACCGCAGCGCTTCACCGACGGCCGTGCCCAGCAGCAGCCCACTGAGGATGGCCAGGTCGTCGCCGGGGAGCGCATCCGGGCTCGTGAAGATGGGCAGCGCCATGCTCAGGCCGAGCACGAGCGTGAAGAAGCCGAGTGCCGTGGTGAGGCTTTCCTGCATGCGCGGCGGCACCCGGGCGCCAGCAAGCAGGCCGATGGTCGTACCGGCGAGGACGGTGGCGACATTGAGCAGGGTTCCGGTCAGGAACATCGGGCCCATTCTCGGGCCGTTCAGGGCTCGCCTGCTACCATCGGCGGCCCATGAGCGACACCAGCGAGCGGCCGATCCGCGTGCGCATGGCGCCGAGCCCCACGGGGCCGCTGCACATCGGCACCGCGCGGACCAGCCTGTACAACTTCCTGTTCGCCCGGCATCACGGCGGAACGTACGTGCTGCGCATCGAGGACACGGACCTGGCCCGCAGCACCGTGGAGCAGGAGCAGGACATCATCGACAACCTGCACTGGCTGGGCATCACCTGGGATGAGGGCCCACAGGTGGCGCGCGGCGACGACATCGGCCCCTTTGCACCCTACCGCCAGTCGATGCGCCTGGACCTCTATGCCGCGGAAGCCGCCCGGCTGCTGGAGTCAGGCGCCGCCTACCACTGCTGGTGCACGCCGGAGGAGCTCGATGCGGTACGCCGGGAGCAGGAGTCGAAGAAGGAAGCGCCACGGTACAACGGGCGCTGCCTGCGACTGACCGATGCGGACCGCGCTCAGTTCGAGGCGGAAGGACGCCGGCCGGCAATCCGCTTCCGCGTGCCCCCGGAGACGATCCGCTTCGACGACCTGATCCGCGGCGAGGTCGAGTTCGACAACCGCCTCCTGGGCGATTTCGTCATCGTGCGCGCCGATGGCTCCCCGCTCTACCACTTCGTGGTGGTCATCGACGACGAGAAGATGGCCATCACCCACGTCATCCGCGGCGAAGACCACCTGTCGAATACGCCGAAGCACATCGCGCTGATCGAGTCGTTGGGTTATCGCCAGCCGCGCTTCGGCCATATCCCGCTGATCCTGAACGCCGATCGCTCCAAGATGAGCAAGCGCAAGTCGCAGACGGCCATCACCGCCTACCGAGAGCAGGGCTATCTTCCCGAGGCGCTGGTCAACTTCCTGGCGTTCCTGGGCTGGTCGCCGGGGACGGAGGAGGAGATCTTCACGCTGGACGAGCTCGGCCAGCGATTCGACCTGTCGCACGTCCATAAGGCCGGCGCGGTGTTCGACGCCGATCGGCTCGACTACCTCAACGGCGTGTACATTCGCAGCCTGACCGACGAGCAGCTGGCCCTGCGGCTGCGCCCGTTCCTGCCGGAGACGCTGGACGACGAAGGCGTGCTGCGGGTGACGCCGCTCATCAAGGAGCGCCTCGTGCGCCTGGCCGATGCGACGGAGCTGACTGCCTTCCTGGTTGAGTCCGACGAGCAGGTCGCCGCGCTATACGGAGCCGATGCGCTGGTGCCCAAGGGCCGCACGCCGGCCGATGCCGCGCGGGCACTTGCCATTGCCCGCGACGTGCTCACCCAGCTGGCCGATGGTGACTTCGCCGCCGACGTCCTGGAGGGACGCTGCCGGGCCGTGGCCGAGGGACTCGGCTGGAAACCAGGCGACTTCTTCCGACCGCTGCGCGCCGCGGTCACCGGCAGGAGCGTGTCACCGCCGCTCTTCGGCTCGATGGAGCTGCTGGGGCGGGACCGCGTGCTGGCTCGCATCGATGCGGCGTTGGGCAAGGTCAGCGCGGAGGCGCAGGTCACATGACCGAGCCGGGGCTGGGCGACCTGCTGGAGATGGCGCTGGTGGTGCCCATCCGCTCATCGTCAGGCCAGGCGGTGGATCCGACCCGCGTCCCCGTGGACGGGATGCGCCACGGCACCGACGCGGCGGGGCGCTTTCTCGCCGCCTACAGCTCGGCGGAGGCGTACCACCAGTTCGGCCCGCAGGGCAGCGACGCCATCGAGCTGCCGGCGCGGGACCTGTTCGCGCGCGCCGAGGCGGCGGGTGAGCGGGTGGTCATCGACCCGGGCGCACCCGCCGAGCTCGAGGTCCCGGCTGCCGTGCTGCCGTTCCTGGCGGCCGGGATCGATCCGGCGACGCCGGACGCGATGCGCGCGCGGCGACCGTACGGCGAGCTGCCCCCGCTCGAGGCGCCGGCGGAGGTCCCGCAGCCGTTCGCCGGGGAGCTGCAGCGCGAGCTGAGCGAGCTGCCACAGGTCGCGCGGGCGTGGCTGCTGCGAGCCGGGACTGGCTGGACGATTGGGATCCAGATGGTGCCGGAGGCCGACCTGGCTGCCTTTGACGAGGTGCGGAATCGGCTGCACGCGCTGGCTTCCGAGCACCTGAGCTCGCGCCGCGAGCTGGCGGTCACCGACCTCGGCGCTGCCTCAGTCCGCGAGGCG
>DASSEC010000141.1:0-13003 GCA_035696685.1 Candidatus Limnocylindria bacterium
GGCGGCGCTGGCCGTCGGCGCGGCTCTGCAGCGGTGGAGCGGCATCCGACGCGATGCGCAGCCGGGATGGACGTGGCTGGCACTGGGCATCGCCGGCGCGCTGGCCATCGCAGCAACGCTCGTCACGCCCCTCCGCGCGTCGGCCGCGAACATCACCCTGCACGGGGTGCTGGAGCCGATGGTCCTCTTCGCCGTGGCGGTGGCCCTTCGCCCAACCACACGCCAGCTGGCGCAGGGCCTGGTCGCCATCGGCGCAGGTGTGGTGATCGCCACGCTGGTCAACTTCGCCTGGCTGCTGCTGGTCGTTGGCCCGCGTGACCTGTACGAGCAGCGGATGCTCTTCGCGCGGCTGACCTACTTCAACGTCGGCACCTTCGCCACGCTGCTGGTGCTGGCCATCCCGGCGGTGGCCAGCACCCTGTTCGGCACCCCGTGGCGCAGCTGGCGGCGGCAGTCCACCTTCCTGGGCTGGCTGTCGTTGGGCGTCATCGTCGTCGCGCTGTTCTTCACGTACACGAAGAGCGCATGGCTGTCGGCCGCGCTCGCGGCGTCCTTGATGGTGCTGCTTCTCGTCCGGCGCTGGCGCCACCGCATCCCGTTGCTGGTGACCATCGCGGTGCTGCTGGCTGTGGTCGTGCCCTACCCGCTGACCCTGCTGCGGGTCGTGGCGCCGGGAGTGGCGGCAGCCTATGAGCGGTTGCTGGTCGACATGCAGGGCGAGGGGCGGGTCGAGTCCTGGGACCCGGACACCTACAACGGGTCAGGATCGATTGGCATCCGGCTGGAGGCCATCGGCGCAGCCGCCGAGATCACCGGGTCGTCACCCCTGCTGGGCGTGGGCCCGGGCGGCTTCCAGGGGGAGTTCGAGCGCATCCGGCCCGACGCCAGCGTGCCCGAGCTCCAGTCCGCCCACAACCTCCTGCCGAACCTGGCCGCCGAGTACGGCCTCCCATTCGCACTGCTGGTCGCCATCGGCCTGGTCCTCGTCGTCTGGCGGGCATTGAAGACCGGCCGGTCGGCCGACCCGCTGGAGCGGGTGACCGGCACTGCCATCGGGTTGGCGCTGATCGGCTTCGTGGCCATGGCCACCCTGTTCGGCAACGACCTGTATCGCGCATACCGGACCATGAACGGCGACGTGATGACCGCTGCGCTGCTCGCCGGCCTGGCGTGGGCGCTGCCGGGCGGGCGCGACGCTTCAGCCGGCAGCGCGGGGCCGCAGGCTGGCGAGGCGGTCCAGCAGGATGCGGACCTCCTCGCGGCCGGGCGTGACGAACGCGGCCGGTCGGGCACCGGATAGGCGGCTCGCCAGCATGACCGTCAGCAGGGCGTGCAGGCAGTAGGAGATCATCGAGGCCAGCGCTGCTCCCGCAATGCCCAACCGCGGGATGAGCACGAGGTTGATGAGCAGGTTCACCCCGAGCGCGGTGATCGCGATCACGCCCACCGGTTCCGGTCGGCCGAGACCCGAGATGTAGCCGGAGAGCACCTTCGACAGGCCGAGCGCCACGGTCCCCGGCAGCAGCAGCAGGAATGGCACCAGGCTCCCCTCGAATCCCGGCAGCACGATGCGCACCGCCAGCCACGCCAGCGGGATGAGCGCGAGCGCAGCCAGGCTCGTGATCAGCAGCGTCAGGCGCGCGATCGAGGGAGCCATCCGGTCCGCGTCCTGGCGATCGGAGGCCGCCACCCGCGGATAGAACAGCGTCGCCACCGAGTCCGGCACCTGGAAGGTGATCTCGGCCAGGGATACCGCCAGCGCGTACAGGCCGATGGCGGCGGCGTCACCCAGCAGCGCGCTGAGGAGGAACAGGTCGGCGCGGTAGCTCAGGAAGGTCGAGACCCCGGCCGGGTACAGACGCAGGCCGTAGCCGAGCAGGGCGCCGATCCGAACCGGCACGGCGGTGGCCGCTTCGGCGGCGGTTGCCGCCCGCCCCCGCTCCCGCAGGACCAGCGCGATTACCGCCACCGCGCCCAAGGCGGTGACCAGCAGGTAGGCGGCCAGCGCGCCGGTCACGCCGAATCGCGCCACGCCGACCAGGCCGATGACGGCCAGCAGCCACCCCACCGACTGGCTGGCGAGGACCCGGCTGTAGGGCCGGACCAGCTGGCGACCCCACAGGATGGAGCCGAAGAACGAGGCGGCGAGCTGGATCGGGAGGGCAATGGTGGCGACCTGCAGCAGGCCGAGGGGCGCCGACGCGAAGAACGCCGGTTGCAGCGCCGGCAACGCCACCAGGCTGCCGATCACCAGCACCGCGGCGAGGGCAGCGCCCACGCCGGCCGCAGCGGCCGTGAGCGAGGCGATGGATCGGCCGCCACCGGCGAAGAACGTCAGCGCCGACGGCAAGCCCAGCTGGCCGAGTGCGAACAGCGTCGAGGGTAGGAGCAGGAGCAGCGAGTACTCGCCGCGTCCCGCGGGGCCCAGCAGCCGCGCGAGCAGGAAGGCGACCGCCACCGTGCAGCCAAACTGAAGGACGCGCGCGGCGTAGACCCGCGCCACCTGGGAGCTGAACGTCGGCGGCGCGCTCATGTCCGCCTCGCGGCCGCCAGCTCGCGATACCAGCCCTCGACCGCGTCCATGTGCCGGGTCGCGTCGGCACGCTCCACGACTCGTTGCCGCAGTCGCGCGCCGAGGGCCTCGCGCTCCGCGGCCGGCATCGACAGGACCGATTGCAGTGCCGCGGCGGTCGCACCTGCGTCTCCGACGGGCACGATCAGCTGCGGCGTCAAGTCGGCAAGCCAGTCGCGTGGATCGGGGAGGTCGCTGACCACGGACGCCGTCCCGGTGGCCATCGCTTCCATCACGCTCTGCGGCATGGCATCGCTCTCCGGCACGGAGACGACCGCATCGGCCAGCCGGTACAGGTCCGCCATGCGCTCGGCGTCCATCGCCGGCAGGATGCGCCACCGCGCTGCCACGCCGCGTTCAGCGGCCAGTGTTTCGAGGCGCGCGCGCTCTCGGGGATCCGCGCGCATGCCGCTCGAGAGGACCACGACATCGGCTGGCAGCCGGGCCAGGGCCTCAACCACCACCTCGTGGCGGTAGAGGGGAGCCAGGATGCGTGGCGAGGCAATGACCCGTGCGTCGCCCAGACCGAGCTCGGCGCGCAGGGACTCTCCGCTGCCCGGGACGAAGCGTTCGGTGTCGATCCCGAACTCTGCGCGCCGCAACCGCGACGGTCGTGCGCCCAGCGCAACCGCAGCGTCGGCCAGCTGCCGCGTCCCTGCCGTGACCAGGGCCGCCCCCCGCAGCGCGACCCGGGTTGCCAATCGTCCGAGCCGCCCCATCGCTTCGGGCCGCAGGACTTCGGAGCCCCACACGGTGACGGCATATGGGCGCCAGCCCGAGAGCCAGGCGTGCCAGGCCGGGCTCCGGGCGTAGTGGGCGTGCAGGACGTCCGGCCGCCAGGTCGCCAGCTCCCGGCGCAGGTCGCCGCGGGCGCGCCAGATGCCGGCCGGCGACTGGTCGGCCTGGATGGATCGGAACGGAAGCCGCTCAACGCCCGGGGGCAGCTCGGGATCGCCGTGCACGGCCCCGGGCATCTGCGCACTGGAGCGGGATCCGGGCGTCATGGGCTCGAGCAACGCAACGGCGTGGCCGCGCTCGACGAACGCGGCCAGCCAGCGATGCAGGTGCACGCTCCCCGGATCGCCAAGGAAGGCGAGGCGCAGCGAGCTCACCTTCCTTCGGGCGCGGCCGCCGGGGGCCGCCGGGCTAGAAGGCCTCCAGGTAGCGCTCCACCTCCCATGAGGTGACCTGCATCCGGTACTCGTCCCACTCCTCGGCCTTCGCCTCCACGAATCGCTCGAAGACGTGCTCGCCCAGCGCCTCGCCGATGACGGCATCGGCCTGGAGCTCGTCCAGCGCTTCGCGAAGCGTACCCGGGAGCTGCTTGATCTTGCGGCTCGCCAGCTTCGCGGCGTCGAAGTGATAGAGGTTCTCCTCCACGGGTGCTGGCGGCGTCAGCTTGCGCTCGATGCCGTCCAGGCCGGAAGCCAGCATGCACGCGAAGGCCAGGTATGGGTTCGTCGAGGGATCGGGGCAGCGGAGCTCGATGCGGGTCGAGTTCATCTGCCCCTTGCTGATCTGCGGGATGCGGATCAGCGCCGAGCGATTGATGCGCGCCCAGCCGATGTACACCGGTGCCTCATAGCCGGGCACCAGCCGCT
The DNA here is from genome assembly GCA_035696685.1 of Candidatus Limnocylindria bacterium. Taxonomy (GTDB): domain Bacteria; phylum Chloroflexota; class Limnocylindria; order QHBO01; family QHBO01; genus DASSCW01. Next base: position 4,174 of record DASSEC010000141.1, read on the forward strand.
TGTAGCTGTTCACCAGCGGCGCCAGCACCGCGATCATGCCGCGCGCGTGCTCCAGGACGCCGGCGATGTAGCTGCGAGCCGTATCGGACAGGCCGTAGTCGTCCTTCGCATCGGCGAATGAATTGCGGCCCTTCTTGATGTCCCACAGGCTCTGGTGGGTGTGCATGCCGTTGCCGTTCATGCCGAAGAACGGCTTGGGCATGAAGGTGGCGTACAGCCCCTGGCGAGCGGCAACCGCCTTGAGCGTTGTCTTGAAGGTCACCGCGTTGTCAGCAGTGCGCAGGGCATCGGCGTATTCGAAGTCGATCTCGTGCTGGCCGGTGGCCACCTCGTGGTGCGCCGTCTCGACCTTGATCCCGAATGCCTCGAGGTCGTTCATCATCTCCTTGCGGACCTCGGTGCCGAGGTCCTCGGAGAGGTCGAAGTAACCGGCCGCGTCGTGCGGCAGCGTCTCCACGTCCGTCTCGCTGCGACGCAGCAGGAAGAACTCGAGCTCGGGCCCGGTGTTCAGGATGTAGCCGAGCTGCTTCGCCCGATCCAGCTGCCGGCGCAGAACCCAGCGCGGGTCGCCGGGAAACGGATCGCCATTCGGCGTGAAGACGTCGCAGATCACGCGCGCCGCGCCGGTCGTGCGCTCGGTCCCATCTGGCTCGTAGCCGGGCTCCCAGGGGATCGCTGCGAACGTGGACAGGTCCGGCACCAGGAACATGTCCGACTCGGCGATGCGGGCGAAGCCCTCGATGCTCGAGCCATCGAACCATTTGCCGTGCTCGACCGCCTCCTCGAGCTGGTGCATCGGCACCTGGACCGACTTCACGGCACCCACGATGTCGGTGAACTGCAGGCTCACGAAGCGCAGGTTGCGTTCCTCGGCCAGCTTCAGGGCGGCGTTGAGCTCCTTTGACGGCATGGGTCGATCGGCTCCTCTCGTGTGGAAGGACTGCCCGGACGGGACTGGCAGAGCCTATCGGGGCGGTCGGCTGATGACGCAGCCGATCAGCGAGGACCAGCTAGCCAATTGTTGTGCACCTTGCACAACAAGAGCTTCAGTGCGGGCGGCGCTGCTCCGCAGAGGCGGCTGGGTCCTGGGCGGCGAGGATGCGCAGCGCGTCCTGGGGTCGGCGCGGATCGATGCCGCGCTCGGCCAGCGCACGGCGCAGACGGTAGAGGACGGTATTGCGATGCACGCCCAACGCCCTCGCGGCGGTGGCCACGCGCCCGTTCGCGCGGGCGACGGCCAGCAGGGTGGCGTCGAGCGGATCACCCGGCGCCGATGGCATGGTGGCCGGTGACGGCGGCTGGCGCGCCGGACGCGTGGCCGGCCGCCCGGCGGGTTCTGGTGCGGGACGGCGGAGCAGGGCACGGGCGGTGGCCGTCAACGCATCGACGGCAACGTCGTCGACCGCGGCGAGCGGCCGATCATCGAACAGCCACACGGAGGCGCCCGGCCGGATGCGCCCCTCGGCCAGCCACAGGCCCTCGCGCGTCTGGCGCCGCGGATCGCGATTGCCGGCACCGGTCGACGACAGGAGGCGTGCGTGGATCGCCGCGAAGCGCGCCGCCAGGGCACGCCCCGCCGAACGGGGATGGAGCGTCACCAGCGCGCCGTCGATCGAGATCGCCACGCCTCGGTCGACGCGGGCGGCCACCAGCCCCGCCGGCGTGGACAGCTGCGGCTCCGCCAGGGCGGCCTCGGCGCACGCCAGCCGCAGGTCGGTGGCGAGGCTGGCCAGGACGCCGGGCTCGTCGGCGAGGTAGGCGGCTGCCTCAGCCGCCAGCCGCGTGATCGGACGCTCGCTGGCGAGGAGTGGGATCCGTGATTCGGCGGCATCCAGGCCCGCGGCGCCAGTCAGCATGATGGCTACTGGCTCCAGGCTCGCGTCGGTCAGCGCGGCCAGCAGCTGCCCCATCTCGCGCACCCGCAGCTGTTCCGCATCCAGGATCAACAAGGCGCCGTCCGTTGGATCCGGGAGATGGGGAGCCACGGCACGGCTTCGCAGGACGGCGCGCACCGCGCGGCCAAGGTCGGAGAAGGCGCCGGCAAGCAGTTTCGCCTCGGGGTCGACCGCGCGCCACAGGTCGACAACGCTGGTCATGGCGCCTCAGCCCTCGGGCGCGGCAGCCGCGGTCAGGTCGGCCACGAGATCCTCTGGATCCTCGAGGCCGATGGAGACGCGGACCATCCCCGGCGTCAATCCGGCCCTGGTCAGGTCGGCCTCACTGAGCTGGCGGTGCGAGGACGAGGCCGGGTGGCTGCAGAGCGTCTCCACGCTACCGAGGCTGGTGGCGTGGACCCCCACGTTCAGCCTGTCCAGGAAGCGCTCGCCAGCTGCGCGCCCTCCCTCCAGGTCGACGCTCAGCATGCCGCCGGCCATCCCGTCGCGCAGGGTACGCCTGGCCAGCTCGTGCTGCGGATGCGAAGCCAGGCCGGGATACAGGACACGCGCCACGCCCGGGGCGCGCTCGAGCGCCTCCGCCACGCACAGGGCATTCGCGGAATGCCGGTCCATGCGCAGCGCCAGCGTCTTGAGGCCGCGGAGCGCCAGGAACGCCTCAAGGGGCGCGGCGTTGCCGCCCGCGTTGATCAGGATCCGGCGCGCGGCGGCCACCCGCTCGGCGGTGCCCAGGATGGCGCCGCCGGTGATGTCCGAGTGGCCGCCGATGTACTTGGTGGTGGAGTGCACGACCAGGTCCACACCGAGCGCGAGCGGGTTGGCGAGATACGGCGACGCGAACGTGTTGTCGACCGCCACCGTCACACCCCGTTCGTGCGCGATCTTGGCGAGCGTCGCGATGTCCGCCATGCCGGTGGTCGGGTTGCTGATCGTCTCCAGCCAGAGGAGGCGCGTCCGCTCGTTGATGGCGACGCGGACGGCCTCGACATCGGTCGTGTCGACGGCCACAGCCTCGATCCCCACGCGCTCGAGCACTTCTTGGGCGAGACCGACCACGCCCCCGTATACCGCCCCGGGGATGAGCACCTGGTCGCCGGCGCGCAGGGTCGACAGCATCACGGCGTGGATGGCAGCCATGCCCGAAGCGGTGACGAGGCAGGCCTCTGCGCCCTCGAGCTCGGCCAGCGCCTGCTCCAGTGCCGCGTGCGTCGGATTCGAGTAGCGGCTATAGGAGTGGCCCGGGCGGATGAACTCCAGCAGCTCGGCCAGCTCCTCGGCGCTCGAGACCTCGAACGTGCTGCTCTGGTAGATAGGCACGTTGACGGGCGGCTGCGGCGCATCCGGCACGCGGCTGGCAGCGCGGATTGCTCGGGTCGAGAAGCCGGGCATGACCGGCCGAGTCTAGCAGGGGGTCTCGGCCGTGCCGTCGACTCGGCTAGGATGAGATCCGATGGACCTGCTGCGGTCACGGGCCGCCAAGATCGGCGCCGCAGCCGTCCTCCTGCTTGCGATCGTGGGGGGCGGCTGGCTGGCGTTCACCGGTCACCCCAGTCCCACGCCGACGGCCACGCCCAGCGCATCGCCGACGGCCTCGCCATCCGCATCGCCCTCGCCGACGCCGATGCCCACGCCCACAGCCACGCCGCAGCCGGAGGCGCGCTGCCCGTTCAACGGGCTGGCTCTGACCGACCAGCATCGGCTCAGGCGACCAGCGTTGGCGGTCCAGATCGAGAACCATCCGTTGGCGCGCCCGGTCACCAACCTGGGCCTGGCGGACATGGTGGTCGAGGCCACGGTGGAAGGCGACGTCACCCGCTTCACCGGCATCTTCCTGTGCCGCAAGACCCACGGGCTGATCGGCCCGGTCCGGTCCGGGCGCTACTACAGCATCGACCTGTGGCAGGACATGCACGTCCTGCCGTTCATGTTCGGCGCGGGTGGCGAGGGCGTCCGCCGCTACCACGCCGCGCACCTGCCCTTCATCAACGGCATCACGGGCCAGTGGCCGTATTTCGTGCGCACCCGAGACCGGCCGGCGCCGCACAACCTGTACACCGACCTGCAGAAGGTCCGCAACGACTTCGGGCACAACCGGTCGCTGGACCGCCTGGCGGGACGCACCGGGGACCTCCGGCCGCCGTTCCGCTTCGATCCGGACGTGGCGCTGCCGACCGGACGCCCGGTCAGCCACGTCCAGTTCTTCACGAACAGCTTCTGGAACTTCGGCTGGGAGTGGGACCGCAAGCTCGGCGCGTGGCGACGCAACGAGGCAGGGCAGGAGCACGTCGACGCGGGCACGCATCGGGTCCTGTCGGCGACCAGCGTGATCGTGCAGTACGTCCACGAGGACGTCGTCTACGGTCCGCATGATCCGGGCGGCTACCCGCGGCGGTACCACCACCTGGTCGGCCAGGGCAGCGCCACGCTTTACGTCGCGGGACGCGCCATCGCGGTGCACTGGTCACGTCCGACGCCGGGCAGCCAGACGCAATGGACCTACGTGCATGGCGGGGAGCAGCTCGTCCTGCCGCCCGGCGTGGTCTGGCGCGAGATCCTGCCGGTCTACACCGCCGTCAGGGAGCGCTGAGCGTCCGCGCCGCGGGCGCGCCGCCTAGTTCGGTGGATCGCTCGGGCGCGTGGGGGACAGGAACGCGTCCATGGCGCGCCGGATCTGGTGATCCGGATCCATGTTCCGGCGGGCCGCCGCGATCTGGCGACGCACCTCGCTGGGGTCTGCCTCGTCCTCCTCTGCCGCCTCACGTGCCGCCTGGGCGTCCATGCTCTCCCCGCCCGCGGCGACAGCCACTCGAGCGGTCACCGGCTGAGGTGCCTCGTCGACGAGGGATGCGGGCTCGGCGACCATCGGCCCCATCGGGATCGCGGCCGCCACCGGCGCAGGCGCGGGATCGGCCGCGGGCTCGGGTTCGACGTTGAAAGCCGCCGGCTGCGACGTCACGGCTGGCTCCGCGTCCTCCGTGGCTGGCGGGGTCGGTGCCGCGGGCTCCGACGGCGCGCCGTCCGGCTCCGGGCTGTAGGCCAGCCGTCGTGGTCGCGGGTTGCCGCTCACCTGGTTCTTGCCCAGCGACTTGGCCTGGTACATGGCCCGGTCGGCGGCGATCATCAGCTCCTCGGCACTCGTACCATCCTCCGGGCACGACACCAGGCCGATGCTGACGCTCGTCAGCAGCTCTCCGCCACCGGCCGCCAGGCCGATCTCCTCGGCGCCCAAACGAATCTTCTCCGCCACCACGAACGCACCGGCGAAATCGGTTTCTGGCAGCAGCACCAGGAACTCGTCTCCGCCGTAGCGATAGGCGGTGTCCACCAGCCGGATCGAGTGGCGGAAGACGTTGCCCAGCTGGCGCAGCACCTCGTCACCTCGGTGGTGGCCGAAGGAGTCGTTGACCGCCTTCAGGCCGTCGAGGTCGACCATCAGCAGGCAGAAGCCGCGCTCGCTGCGACGCGTGCGCTGGACCTCCTCCTCCAGGGTCGGGAACAGCTGGCCGCGGTTGTAGAGGCCGGTCAGCTCGTCGGTTCGCGACATGCGCAGCACGCGGGTCCGCATGCGCCGTTCGCCCGATGCGAAGACGCCGGCGACATACGCCAGCAGCCAGATGGAGCCGATCTGCAGCCCAAAGCGCAGCAGGTCCGCGGTGCCGTACTGCGACAGCTTGGGATCAACCGCCAGCACGCCCAGGTAGGACAGCGTGGCCAGCGTGGCGACCACCAGGGCCATTGGCCCGCCCAGCGCCAGGGCGACGGCGACCGCGGCGAGGTTGTAGCCGAAGACGAAGGGCGAGGTGCCGAAGTCGGTCAGCGCCACCAGGGCCGTGGTCAGGCCGACGGCCAGCACGATCTCGACCGCCACCACCGGCGGCGTGCGGAATCGCTCTGGCAGCAGGTCGTGCAGCAGGATCACCGCGACGACCGCCACCGCGCCGACCGCGTAGATCGCGGCCTGGGATGCATCGTAGGCATCCGACAGGCCGACGCCGATCAGCACGCCGGCGATGGAGACCCACCACAGGATGCGCACCGCGTTCGCATAGGTGCCCCGTCCGCGCCGCTCGATCTCCCCGTAGCCGGCGTCGTACTTGTCCGGCTGCGGCGCGGCGTCCGGCAGCTGCAGCTCATCGGTCGCCGTTATGGCCGAGCGCCGGCTTCGGAACGCAGCCACCGCCGCGCCGGTCCCCAGCAGGACGGCTACGGCTGCGCTGACGATGAGGAAGATGAGCTCTGGTGGCACGGCGTCCTGGTGGATGGATGGGTCCTAAGGCGGGCAGCCGCTCGGCACCGACCGGGGGCTAGTCTAAGGGTCCCATCGGGGGAGCCGCAAAGGTACCAGTGCACCGAACCGAACCGTAGTACCCACGGCGTCGCGTTCGGTCACCACAAACGCTGAGAAGGTCCGCTCGCCAACCGAGCGAGCACCCGGTGCTACACTGCCGCTCCCGCCCTGGAAACGGGTGCGGCCGCGCAACGCGCGGCGGTCCCATGGCGTTTTGGTGTCGATGATCGATTTCCCGCGTTCGCGCCATCCGGCGCTGGCGGCCTTCCTGTCGTTCCTCTTCCCGGGGCTCGGACAGGCATACGCCGGCAATCGCCGGCTGGCCGCCATGTTCGCCCTGCCGGTCGTGCTGCTCATCGGCGTCGGCCTGGGGATGCTGTTCTTCGGCGGGAGTCGAGCGCTCAACAGCGTCCTGTCTGCATCGTTCCTGACCGCACTCGTCGTACTCGACGTCGCCCTGCTGGCGTGGCGGCTGTTCGCGATCGGCCACGTCGGGTTGGCACAACCAGGGCCGGCGCAGACGCCTGCGCAGGCGATGCCCCTGCAGGCCGGTTCAGCTTCGGTCGGGACCGCGGCCGTCGCCACACCCGGAGCCAGGCTGCAGCTCCCATCGACCCGACGCATAGGGACGCTGGCGGTGGTGGCGCTCCTGATGGCGGCAACCATCGTGATGCATGCCTGGGCCGGCCTCGTGCTCAACGAGCTGAACACCACCCTCGGCAACGTGTTTGGAGGCACGGGCCAGCAGGGCGGCCAGGGCAACGGTCAGGGGACCGGGAACGGGAAGCCGTTGAACCGGCCCGATTACGCCTGGAACGGCACCGAGCGCATCAACTTCCTGCTGCTGGGCATCGACAGCGGCCCGGGTCGCGCCGAGGCGCTCACCGACACCATCCTGGCCGTCAGCGTCGACCCTGTGGCCAAGACGGCCGCCATGATCTCCATCCCGCGCGACACGGTGATGACGCCACTCCCGGATCGCAGCGTCTACCCCGACGGCCTCTATCCGAACAAGATCAACGCGCTCTCCACGCAGGCGAGCAACGATCCGGCGCGCTGGTGCCCGGACATGCCGGCCACCGACGGCAAGGCCTGCGGCCTGCGCACCCTGGAGCGCACCGTCGGCCTCTACCTGGGGATGGACATCCAGTACTACGCCACCATCGACCTCGAAGGCTTCACCCACCTGATCGATGCGGTCGGCCAGCTGCGGCTATGCCTCGACGGCACCCTGCAGGACCCGACCTACATGGGACCCGGCGACACGTGGATCAGCCGCAAGCGGGGCATCATCCTGCCGTCAGGCTGCGGCTACTACGGTGGGGTGCGGGCCCTGGCCTATGCCCGTGCGCGCAAGGGGACGCTGACGCTCCCCGATGGGACGGTCCAGGTGCTCACCGATTTCATGCGGGCCGACCGCCAGCAGCAGGTGCTCCTGGAGCTGCGTCGCCAGTTCGCGAACATGAACCTGTTCACCCGACTGCCGCGCACGCTGCAGGCGATCGGCGACACGATCCACACGGACTTCCCGCGCGACAAGGCAGGTGACCTCGCCTCGCTGCTGCCGCTCATCACGGGGCCGGAGATCAAGCGCGAGGTGCTCGGCGTGCCCCGCTACGTGGACCCCCCGGCCGACCTGACCGCAACCTACGTCCTGACGCCTCGCCGCGACGACATTCGCCGCCTCATGCGACGGCTGTTCGGCGCCGACGCTCTACGGGGCTGGTACCTCACCAGCCGCGCGGCCGGGCCGCCGAGCTAGCTGGCCAGCGCGGCGAGCAGCACGCCCAGCGCCGCGAGCACCGCGGACACGCCCCAGAGCAGCAGCGTGGCACCCTGCTGCGAGATCCCCCGCCGCAGCAGGCGATGATGCACGTGCCGTCGGTCCGGCCGGAACACCGGATGGCCGGCCAGCAGGCGCATCACGATGACCCGCAGCGTGTCGGCCAGCGGCAGGGCCAGGATCAGCAGCGGCACCCATGGGGGGATGCCGTGGCGCCCCGCCTGGGTCACGCTGATCGCAGCCGCGCCGAGCACGAAGCCCAGGAGCATGGAGCCGGAGTCGCCCATGTGAATCGTGGAGGGGGGCAGGTTGAAGCGCAGGAAGCCGAGGACGCCGCCCGCCCCGGCGGCAAGCACGACCTGGACCGGGCTCGAGCCGCCGTGCAGGAGCGCCACCGCGAGGAAGGCAGCCAGCCCGATGAGCGCCACCCCCGCCGCCAGTCCGTCCAGGCCATCGATGAGATTGACCGCGTTGATGACAGCCACCATCCACAGGATCGTCAGGGGCAGGGACAGCCACCAGGCGAGCTCGACGGAGCCCCACGGGCCATCGAGCCGATCGATCGAAAGGCCCAGCCCAAAGGTGGCCAGCACGATCACGATCTGCGCGCCGAGCTTCACCCGCGCGCGCATGGTCTGCAGGTCATCCATCAGCCCCAGCCCGGCGATCAGGGCCACGCCGGCCAGGATGGCCGACAGGTGGCCGGTCTCGATGCCGATGCGGCGGCCGTAGACGGCGCGCGCCACAACCAGCGCGACCGCGATGCCCAGGTAGAAGGCGGTGGCGATGGCGAAGCCGCCGAGGCGCGGCACGGCCACCTCGTGCACCTTGCGGCCGCCGGGCTGGTCCAGCAGGCCGGCATTG
>DASSEC010000142.1:0-5244 GCA_035696685.1 Candidatus Limnocylindria bacterium
CCGCGGTGCTGGCCGCGGAACGTGAGCGCTATCGATACATCCTGGTGGACGAGTTCCAGGACACCAATTACGCCCAGTTCGAGCTGGTCAAGCTGCTGGCCGGCTCACCGAGGGCCAACGTGACGGTCGTCGGCGACGACGACCAGAGCATCTATCGCTTCCGCGGCGCGGCGCTGTCGAACATCCTGGGTTTCCGCGCCGCCTTCCCGAAGGCTGGCAGCGTGGTGCTGAACGACAATTTCCGTAGCCGCCAGCCAATCCTCGACGCGGCGTATCGGCTCATCCAGCACAACGACCCGGATCGGCTCGAGTCGCGCGAGGGCCTGGACAAGCGCCTGCTGGCTCGCGCGAAGTTCAGCCGTCCGGAGCCGATGGAGGGGCCCATCAGCCTGCGCGCGTTCGACACGGGCTCCGACGAGGCGGATGCCGTGGCCGAGCGCATCGCCGCCTCGCTGCGCGCGGGGCGCAGCGCGGGCGATCACGCCGTCCTGGTGCGCACCAACCGCGACGCCGAGCCCCTCCTGCGCGCGTTGAACATGGCGCGCGTGCCGTGGCGCTTCTCGGGGACGGCGGGCCTCTATCACCAGCCGGAGGTGCGGTTACTGGTGAGCTTCCTGCGCGCGGTCAACGATCCCGCGGATTCGGTCAGCTGCTACGACCTGGCGACGTCGGAGATCTTTGGCCTCGCCGCGCACGACGTCACGCTGGCCCTCAACGCCGCCGGGCGCCGTCGCACGTCGCTGGAGCAGGCGCTGCGCGCGGGAGTCGAGCGCGGCGACCTTCCCTTCTCGCGCCGCGCCAACGAGACCGTTGGCAAGCTGCTCGCCAGCCTGGACCAGCATCGGACCATGAGCACCGAGCGCGGCAGCGGCGAGGTGCTCTACCACTTCGTAACGTCCAGTGGCTGGCTCGGGCGGTTGGCACGGGAGGCTCGCGAGGCCGGAGAGGAGCGGCTCGCAAACGTGGCGCGCTTCTTCGACATCGTGCGACGGCAGGCGAGCCTGCTGCGCGACGATCGGCTGCCGTTCCTCGTCTCGCAGCTGGACACGCTGATCGAGGCGGGGGATGACCCCTCCACCGCCGACGTGGAGCCCGATACGGGCGAGGCGGTCCACGTGCTGACCTACCACAAGGCCAAGGGCCTCGAGTTCCCGATCGTTCACATGGTCGGGTTGGTCGACGACCGCTTCCCGACCCGGTCTCGCGGCGACCTGCTGCCGCTCCCTGGGGAGCTGGTTCGCGAGCCGCTGCCGGACGGCGACCACCACCTTGCCGAGGAGCGGCGGCTGTTCTACGTCGGCATGACCCGCGCCCGCGAGGAGCTGCACTTCTCCTGGGCGCGCGACTACGGGAACCGCACCGCGCGCCGGATGAGCCAGTACCTGCTCGAGGCCCTGGACCTGGCGCCCGCCACGCCGGCGGAGGTCGTGCGGCCGAGCACCGTCGAGCGGCTGTCCCGCCATCAGCGACCTGCCAGGCCGGTGCAAGCCGCGGGTTCGGCGGCCCCGGCGCTTGGCGACCGGCAGCTGACGCTGAGCTACGGGCAGATCAGCGACTACCTCGACTGCCCGACGAAATACCGCTACGCGCACGTCATCCGCATTCCGACGCCGGCCTCGCACCAGATGGCGTACGGCCGCGCCCTGCACGCGGCGGTACAGGCCTATCACCGCCGGCAGCTGGCCGGGGCGTCCATGACCCGCGATGAGCTGCTGGCCGAGCTGAGCGCGGCCTGGGAATCGGTGGGTTTCCTGACGCGACAGCACGAGGAGGCGCGGAAGGCAGCGGCGCGCGAAGCGCTCGAGCGCTTCTGGGATGAGCAGCAGCGGGAGCCGGCACGCCCGGTGGCGGTGGAGCAGGACTTCAGCGTGCTGCTCGGCCGCGACCGGGTCCGGGGGCGCTACGACCGCGTGGATCGCGAGGCGGATGGACGCGTGGTGATCACCGACTACAAGTCATCCGATGTGCGCGATCCCGCGACGGCGGGCCGTCGCGCGCGCGAGTCGCTGCAGCTGTCCATCTACGCCCTCGCCTACGAGTCGCAGCACGGCCGACTGCCCGACGAGCTGGCGCTGCACTTCCTGGAGTCCGGCCTCGTCGGCCGCAGCGGGCCAGCCCCCAAGCGGCTGGCCAAGGCAGCGCAGCAGGTCGCCACCGTCAGCGACGGCATTCGCGCTGGCGACTTCGCACCGAACCCTTCGCCGATGCGATGCGGATTCTGCCCATTTCGCGAGATCTGCCCCGATGCCGCGCGCTGAGAGCCGGTGAGGCGCGGCAACCGGGTCGCCGTCGCCGGCCTGGTGCTGGCGGGGTTGATGGGCGCCCTCGGCCTGCTGCTGTTCGCGGGCACCGCCTGCCCTGCTGAGCTGCCGGGCCAACCCTGTCCGGCAGCAGGGACGAACCGGCTGGTGATCATTGGACTGGCGGCCGCAACCTCCGGGCTGCTGGCCGCCCCGTTCGCGTTCCTGGCCGAGTTCGTCATGCGGCGGCGCATCGTCTATCGCGGTGCCTGGCGGCGTGCCGCACGGCGGGCGGCCATCGTGGCGGCCGTTGTCGTCGTGCTGGCCGGGTTGCGGCTTGGCGGGGCGCTGTCGCTGCCCGGCGCTGCGCTCGTGGTCCTTCTCGCCGCGGCGGCAGAGTGGTTCGCCGCGCGGCGTTTCGACGCCTCGTGAGCGCCGACATCTTCGCCGGTCAGCCCACCGAGGCAGACGTGCTTGCCCAGCTTTACGACCTCGAGCACGACGCGGTGGCTGAGGACCTCGTCTTCTACCGCGAGCAGACGCGACGCAGCGGCACCGTCGTGCTCGACCTGGGGTGCGGCTCCGGACGGTTGCTGCGCAGCTTCGCCGCCGGCAAGGGGCGGACGATCGTCGGAGTCGACGGTTCGGCGGCGCTCCTGCGGCGCGCTGCGCAACGGATCGCGGCGGAGCCGCTGCTCGCCGCTGCGCTCGCACAGGGCCGGCTGCACCTGGTTCAGGGGGATGTGCGGCACCTCGAGCAACTCCCGCTCCGGAGCCTGCTGCGGCCACACGGCGCTGACCTGATCGTGGCCGCCGGCGTGATGCCACATCTCGAGGGGCCTGACGACGCGCTGCGCATGCTCGCCGGTGCGCGGGAGCTGCTGGCGACCGAGGGCCGGCTGATCCTGGACGACCTTGGGCCGGCGCTGCTGCCCGAGCACGACTTGCCGCTGTCGGTCGATTGGCGGCGCGAGATGGACGGGCTGCCGGTGGTCAGGCGTAGCCAGCTGCTGCGGCGCGAGACGCCGGAAGGGCTCCGTGTCGCCTTCTCCACGGTGGTCGACCTAGGACGACCCGATGGTACGATAGCGCGGCTACCGGCCAGCTATCGGCTCTGGTACTCATCGGATGACGCGCTCGCCGCCGTGATCCGGGAGGCCGGTCTGGCGATCGAGCTCGCCTATGGCTCGCACGATCTGGACCCTCCGTCAGGGTCCAGCGAACGCCGGATCCTGGTGATGCGGCATGCGGGCTGGGAAGGAAACGACGCTCAGATCGGACCGCGAGCACGAGGGTAGACAGAACGCGTGGCAGACCAGATCCGGCTCCTGGTGATCGAGGACGTTCCACAAGTGGCGTCCCACATGCGGTCGCTGCTGCAGGCGCAGTCCCAGATCAAGATGCTCGACGTGGTGACCGCCGGCGACCGCGCGGTGGCCGCGGTGAGCGAGTTCAAGCCGGATGTCGTCATCGTGGACGCGCTGCTGCAGGGCCGCGTCCAGGGCACCGATGTCGCGCAGGGCATCCGCCAGGCCGAGCCGCAGGTCGGGCTGGTGATGCTGACCGTTCCGCAGAACCCGGTGACCGAGAGCGCGGAGCGCGGCATCGACTCGATCCTCACCATGCCGTTCTCCGGCTTCGACCTGACCACGGTCATCCGCAAGACCTACGAGCAGCGGACCGTGGAGGCGAGCCGTGCCGGCTCGATGCTGATCTCCCTGTTCTCGCCCAAGGGCGGCGTCGGCCGCACCACGCTTGCATACAACCTGGCCGTCGCCCTTGGCCAGGATCACCGCGTCTGCCTGATCGACGGGTCGCTCCAGTTCAGTGACCTGCGCGGCCTGCTCCGCGTCCCGGCCAACGCGCCCTCGATCGTGAACCTGCCCACCGACCGCATTCGCGAGTCGGACGTCGCCGAAGTGGCATGGAAGGATCCGTCGGGCATCGACATCATGCTGGCCCCGCCGCGCGTCGAGATGGCGGAGATGGTCACGGTGCGCGACCTGGAGAAGGCACTGAGCATGCTCCGCCAGCTGTACGAGTTCGTGGTCATCGACACACGAGCCGGGCTTGGCGACGACGTGCTCGTCTTCCTCGACGCGTCGGACGTCATCCTCCAGGTCCTGACCTACGACTCGATGGCCATCCGCAACCTGGCCATGGCCCGCGAGGCCTTCGACGCCATCGGCTACCCGCCGAGCAAGCTGGCCATCGTCCTGAACCGTGCCGATTCGACCGGCGGCATCAGCAAGGCCGACGTCGAGTCCGCCCTGGGCGCGGGCGTGGACTACGAGATCGTGTCGGACGGCCGCCTGGTCGTTGCGGCCAACAACGAGGGCGTGCCGTTCGTCTCCGGCAGCCCGGATGCCCCCATTTCTCAGGGCGTCCGAACCATCGCCGCCTCGCTCAGCTCCCATTTGCGGGATCGCGTCCCGGCCCTCGCCGCCCGACGCTGAACCCGGCGCGCCGCCCATAATCGGGGCGTGAGCGTTCGCGGCCGCCGGGGCGACCCCCGCCCCATTGGCGTATTCGATTCGGGAGTGGGCGGGCTGACTGTCCTGTCCGAGATTCGTCGCCGCCTGCCCGCGGAGCCGACGCTCTACCTCGGCGACAACGCGCGCACCCCGTACGGGCCGCGTCCGGCGGACGAGGTGCGCGCATACACGCTGGAGTGCGTACGCTGGCTGCTGAACCAGGACGTGAAGGCGCTGGTCCTCGCCTGCAACACGGCAACCTCGCGCGCGCTGCCGGATGTCCGTGACGCTTCGCCGGTGCCGGTGATGGGCGTGGTCCGTCCCGGTGCGGTGGCGGCGGCAGCCGCGACCCGGACGGGGCACGTGGGAGTGATCGCGACGGCCGGCACCGTCGAGTCCGGCGCATACCCGGCCGCCATCAGCGAGGCCGATGCCGCCGTCTCGGTGCATCAGCAGGCCTGCCCTGACCTGGTGCCGCTGGTCGAGGCCGGCAAGCTGGACGGTCCGGAGGTCGAGGCCGCCGTCGGCGG
>DASSEC010000143.1:0-6516 GCA_035696685.1 Candidatus Limnocylindria bacterium
ACCCTCGTCGGCGCTGGCGGCGTGGCGCAGACGCTGATCGCGCCGAGAGGGATCGCCTACGCGCGAGGTGAAGCGTGGTCCGCGCGGAGCTCCGGCCCCGAAATTGCGGCAGGCAGCCCGGTCAAGGTAGTGGGAGTTGAGGGATTGGAGCTGATCGTGGAGCCAGGCGAGAACGCCGAGCAGCCGTCATGAGCGAGCCTGCGCAACCGCTGGTGCACGAGCACGTCGGTCTGGCGGTGGTGGGCACCTCTGCGCGTCCGCAGCCGTCTGGCGTCGCGGTTGTTGGCGACGGCGGTGGTTTGGTCGACTGGTTCCTGGACGGCGTGACCCAGCGCCTCGAGGCGCGCGGCCACCCGGTGTATCGCCACGCGAACCGGGACGCGATCGAGCTGGACAGCGGGGTGCGGGTCATCCTGAACGCGGTCCGCGCTGACTCCCCTGACAGCTTCCGACGCCGGTCGAAGGACATCTTCGTGGTGGGGCTGGCGGAGCTGCCGCAACGCCCGGATGACATGCTGCAGGCCGGGTACACGCTTCTGGTGCGGTCGCTGTCGAACGTCTTCATCCCCATGGTCCGCGATGGGCAGGGCACCGACGCCCACTTCATCACCATGGAGCAGGGCTTCCATCGCTTCGAGCACGTTGGCGATGACGGCGAGTTCTTCGACGCGGTGGTGGAGCGGCTGATCCCCCTGGCCGAGTCGCGGCTGGTCATCGAGAACGAGTTCGTTGCGGACCTGCCCAGCGAGCTGTGGAACGGTGACGAGCACACGGCCTCCATCACTCGCGCCGGGATGCGCATGGGGGAGCTTGACCTGCTGCCCGCGCCGTGGCCCATTGATGAGTTGCTGAGCCCGGAGAACCTGCGGCACGTCAAGCGGCTGTTCGGGATCGGTGGCCTGTCCTACGGCAACGCCAGCGCTCGCCACGATGGCGATCGGTTCTGGATGAGCGCCAGCGGGGTCGACAAGTCCAGGCTGCGCGAGGTCGGCACCGAGATCCTCATGGTCACCGGCTACGACCCGGCCACCGGCGTGGTGCGGCTGAGCGTGCCGCCCAAGGTACGGCCCCGGCGCGTGTCGGTGGACGCCATCGAGCACCTGACCATCTACCGCGAGCACCCCGAGGTCGGCGGCATCCTGCATGTTCACGGGTGGCTCCCCGGCGCCGTGTCCACCGAGGTCGTCTATCCCTGCGGGACCGAGGAGCTGGCGCTGGAGGTGGCCGAGCTGGTGCGGCAGGCGGCCGACCCCTCGCGCGCGGTCATTGGCCTGAAGAACCACGGCCTGACCATCACCGGCCACAGCCTGGACGAGATCCTGGAGCGGGTCGGTCCCAGCATCGTGCGCCGCGTCCCCATGGACTGACGCCACCTCACTTGCCCGATCGGCTTCGCGGCCTGCGACTGCGCTTCGCCGCGTCGGCGCTGAACGAGCGGACGCTGCGCCTCGCCGGCCCGCGGCTGCCTCGACTGGCCGGCGGCTGGATGCCATGGCTGACCCTGGGCCGATACGACCTGCCGCCGCTTCCCGGCGATGACTGGGTCCGCGTGCGGCCGCTGCTCTCCGGTGTGTGCGGCACGGACCTTGGGCTGCTCACCGGCCACGCCAGCTCGATCCTGTCGCCGTTCGCCTCGTTCCCAGCCGTGCTGGGGCACGAGGTGGTGGGCGTGGTCGAGGGCACGGGCGAGCGGGTGGTCATCGATCCGGTCATCTCCTGCACCGTTCGCGGCCTCGAGCCGTGCCGCAGGTGCGCCGCGGGTGCCGCACGCTTTTGCGAGCGTGCCGCGGATGGCCCCATCTCGCCGGGCCTCCTGATCGGGTTCTGCGCGGATCTGCCCGGCGGCTGGTCGACGGGGATGATCGCGCACCGCTCGCAGCTCCATGCGGTTCCGGAGCAGCTCTCCGACGAGGCGGCCGTGCTGGTCGAGCCGTTCAGCGTCGCCCTCCACGCCGTGCTGAGTGCGCCTCCGCACCCCGGTGAGGACGCGGTGGTCATCGGCGCCGGCTCGCTGGGACTATGCGCCATCGCCGCGCTGCGGCTGGTGGCGCCCGAAGCGAGGGTCGTGGCGGTGGCGCGCCACGATGTCCAGCGCCGCATGGCCGAGCGACTTGGGGCGACCGTGGCCGCAACGGCGGTGAAGGGAGCAGTCGACGCCACCGGCGCCAGGGCGCATCGGTCCCTGTTGGGCCGGACGGTGCTCACCGGCGGGTTCGCGCAGGTCTACGACGCGGTGGGAAGCCGCCAGAGCCTGGCAGATGCGCTGCAGATCGCCGCCCCCGGCGGCCGAGTGGTGCTGCTGGGCGGACCCGGGGAGCTGGGCGGACTGGACTGGACGCTGGCGTGGGCAAACGAGCTCCGGATCGACGGCACCTACACCTACGGCAGCGAGGGCTCGCTCGACGGCAGGCACACCATGGACGAGGCGATGCGCCTCCTGGTCGCCAACCCGCAGCTCCGTATCGGGAAGCTGGTGACGCACCGCTTCAAGCTGGATGACTGGCGGGCGGCCATGGGTGCCGCGCTGTCGCGCGGTCGGAGCGGCGCGCTGAAAGTGGTGTTCGAGCCCTAGGCGTATGCTCACGGCATCTGCCTGTTGAGGCGCCGTAGAGAGGATCCCCGAGCCATGGATGATCCGGTCCTGCTGGCGATCCTGGTCGTCGGCGTCCTGGTGCTCCTGTTCCTGATCTGGAGCACCATCAACATCGTCCGCCAGTACGAGCGGTTGGTGATCTTCACCCTCGGACGCGTCTCGAACGGTTCCGCGGGACCCGGCCTGGTGCTGCTGGTGCCGATCATCCAGCAGCCGGTGAAGGTGGACCTGCGTGAGTTCTACATCGAGGTCCCGCAGCAGACCTGCATCACCAAGGACAACGCGCCCATCAGCATCGACTTCCTGGTGTACTCGAAGGTCTTCGATCCGGAGATGTCGGTGACCGCGGTGACGAGCTTCCAGGGCGCAAGCCAGGCGTTGGCGGCCACCACGTTGCGGGCCGTCATCGGTGACATTCCGCTCGACGACGTGCTGGCCAAGCGCGAGGAGATCAACCACACCCTGCGCGCCAAGCTGGACGAGGTCACCGAGCGCTGGGGCGTGAAGATCACGAGCGTCGAGATCCGCGAGATCGTCCCGCCGCGCGACATCCAGGAGGCCATGAACCGCCAGATGTCGGCCGAGCGCAACCGGCGCGCGAACATCACCGAGTCCGAGGGCACGCGGCAGGCCACCATCAACGTCGCGGAAGGCGACAAACAGTCGAACATCCTGCGCGCCGAGGGGGAGCGCCAGGCCCAGATCCTGCGCGCGGAGGGCTTCAGCAACGCGCTGCAGACGATCTTCGGCGCGGCCAAGGGCGTCGACGAGAAGACGATGGCCCTCCAGTACCTGGAAGCCCTGAAGGCGCTGGCCGCGGGTGACAGCACCAAGTGGATCGTGCCAATGGAGCTCGCCGAGCTCACGCGGCCGATCACCGGCGCCATGCGCAGCGCCCGCGAGGCGGCCGAGGGTTCGGGCTCGGCAGGCTGAATCGATGGCCCGCGCGTTGACCGGGGATCGTCGCAGCCTGGCTGCCTGGCTGGGCCGCATCGTGGCGGCCGGCGCGGCCGGCTACCTGGGCTTCGTGACTGTCGAGGGGTCCCGCCGCGTCGTCCGTCCCGCCCGCAAGCGGGTGGAGCCGACGGAGGCCGGGGCGCCGGCGCACCCCGGAGACATCGGCCTGGCCCACGAGGACGTCCGGTTCACGACCGATGACGGCTACACCCTGGATGGCTGGCTGATCCCCGCTGCGAGCGAGACGCGGGCGGCCGTGGTGCTGATGCACGGGTTCAGCTGGCACCGCCTGCCGTGGCTCACCGAGTTCGTGCCGTGGATCCAGCCGCACTATAACGTGCTGCAGTTCGACTTCCGCGGCCACGGCAATAGCGACGACGCGCCGATCACGCTGGGCACGCTGGAGCAGCGAGATGTGGCTGCCGCGGTCCGCTTCCTCCAGGGCCGTGGCTACGGGCCCATCGCCCTGATGGGCGTCAGCATGGGCGCCTCGGTCGCGATCATGGCCGCTCCGGACCTGCCGGTCGCCGCCGTGGTGGCGGATGCCGCGTACGCCCGCGTCGAGAACCCGATTGGGAACCGCATGCGCCAGGGCCACTATCCGCTGCCGCGGCTCGGGGCGCGGCTGGTCGTGCTGGCCGCCTCGCTGCGGGCCCGAACGTGGCTGCGGGACCCGATCCAGCGCGTGAGCCGCATTGCACCCCGCGGCCTAATGCTGATCGCGCCCCGCGAGGACGCCCTGGTCGACTGGACGCAGGGGCAGCTGCTGTACGAAGCGGCAGGGGAGCCGAAGGAACTGATGGTCGTGGACGGTGCGACGCATTCAGAGGCCCACGCGACCGCCGGACAGGACTATGAGCGGCGGGTCCTGGGCTTCCTCGGCAGGCACCTGGACCGGGTGGCGCCCGTATAATCGCGCCCGACGCCGCACCGGCGTCGGCTCATCGGTCAATCCACATCCAGGGGCTTTTGCATGGCTGCCACGAAGGTCCTGGTCGTCGACGACGACCTGAACATCCAGCGCGTCCTGGTCTTTACCCTCAAGCAGGAGGGGTTCGAGGTCATCGTCGCCTCGGACGGCCAGTCGGGCGTGGAGATGGCGCAGTCCACCCAGCCGGACCTGATCCTGATGGACGCGGCCATGCCCAAGCTGGACGGCTACGCCGCCACCCAGCAGATTCGTGCGGCCGAAGCGGACGGCCGGCGCGTGCCGATCATCATGCTGACCACCGAGGCTGACGTGGGGGAGCGGGTCAAGGGCCTGCGCGCCGGCGCCGACGACGACATCGTCAAGCCGTTTCATCCCCTGGAGCTCATGGCGCGCATCAAGGCGCTACTGGCCCGCGGCGGTGCGCTCACGCCCTCAGGCGGAGCCGAAGCGGCCACGCTCGGCCGCCTGGCGGTCCTCTACGGCGCCAAGGGCGGCGTGGGGACCACCACCATTGCCATCAACACGGCCATCGCCATGGCACGAGAGTTTCGGCGCCGAACCGCGTTGATCGACGCCAACCTGCAGTTCGGCGACCTGCGCGTCTTTCTGGATCTTGGCCTGGACACCGCCTCCATCGTCAACGCGGTCAGCGAGCCGGATCTCGACCAGGAGCTGCTCCGCCGCCTCATCGTGCGCCACCATTCGGGGGTCGACCTGCTGCTGGCGCCCCCTTCGCCGGAGGCCGCCGATATCGTCATGGAGCGGCAGCGGACCGATCCGGCCACCTTGACGAACCTGCTCGGCATGTTCCGGAAGATGTACGACTACACCCTGGTCGACATGGTCAAGACCATCGACGACTTCAATCTCCAACTATTCGACGAGGCGGACGTCATCTTCGTGATCATGACCGCCGACCTGTCCTGCCTGAAGAACGTGCGCGCGGTCCTCGAGACCATGGACCACCTGGGCTACGAGCGCAGCAAGGTCCAGCTCGTTCTCAACCGGTCCAACGCATACACCGGCATCAACGTGAACAACGCCGAGTCGGCCCTCGATCGCAAGATCGACTACCAGGTGATCAACGAGTACCGCGGCGCCATCAGCGCGCTGAACTCAGGCGAGCCGTTCATGTCGTCCCGACCCGATGGCCCGCTGGGCCGCTCGGTCGCCGAGTTCGCGAAGAAGGTCGACGAGCAGCTCGGCGCGGAGATGGCGACCGCCCGCGCCTGATCCCTGGCTGGCTGGTAACCCGTCCCTAAGGAGCCGATAAGCCTGCGCAGATAGCCTCGCGGTGCCGGTCGCCGCTGGAGTTGGGAGGCGAGCAGGCGGGCGGCCGGCACCTCGCACCGCACCCGCCTCCTGGCCCGGAGCCGCGATGCTATCCCAGACCCTCAGCGCATCCCTGCTGGGCGTGGAAGGCGTTCCCGTCCGCGTGGAGGTGGACGTGGCCTTCGGGCTGCCGTCGCTGACCATCGTCGGCATGGCCGGCAGCCAGGTGCAGGAGGCTCGCGAACGGGTGCGCTCGGCGCTGCGCAACAGCGGGTTCGAGGTGCCGGCCCGGCGGATCACCGTCAACCTTGCGCCGGCGGACCTGCCGAAGGACGGCACCGCGTATGACGTCGCGATCGCGGTCGGGATCCTGGCAGCGTCGGGCCAGCTGCCGGACGACCGCCGGTTGGCCGGCGTGGCACTGCTGGGGGAGCTCGCCCTGGACGGCAGCCTGCGGCCGGTCACCGGCGTCATGTCGCTGGTCGCCGCGGCGTGGTCGGCGGGAATCGGCGCAGTGGTCGTGCCAATTGGCGACGAGCTGGAGGCGACCTGTGTCGCTGGTATCGAGGTGCTGCCGGCAACTCGACTCGGCGACGTGGTCGCGCACGTAGCCGGCGCGCGGCCGCTTGCGCCGGCGCGACCCGACAGCCCGCCGGTGTGGACGCCGCCGGCAGGCGTGCCCGACCTGGGTGACCTGGTCGGCCAGGCCACCGGGCGGCGCGCCATGGAGATCGCGGTGGCGGGTCGCCATAACCTGGCGATC
>DASSEC010000144.1:0-2322 GCA_035696685.1 Candidatus Limnocylindria bacterium
ACGTGCGCGCAGCTGCCGGTCGAGCAGCTCCACCGCCACCACCGGATCCGGCAGCTCCTCGATGGGCTCGGGGAAGACGCGCTCGAACAGGTCCCAGACCCGCTGCGTGCCCTCGCGCCGGCTGATGGCCAGGTCGCCGGCATTCCACAGGATCTCGAGCATCCGGCCCAGGTTCTTGCCGTCGTTCCAGCCGCCGGTCTGCCAGGGCACGTCGGCACGGTCGTCCAGCTCGCGGGACAGGAGGGGCCCGCGGCGCCGGATCTCGTCGAGGATGTAGGCCCGGAAGCTGGCGTTGTCGCGAAGCCACTCCGCGACATAGCTGCCCCGGCTGTAGTCATTCCGCGGGTACCGCAGCATGGCCGGCCGCTGCAGCGGCATGTCGCTGATCGGCACCAGGAAGGCGCGGTACTCGAACAGCTGCCGTGGTGACGCCTCGAGCATCGCCCGGAGGCTGTCGCGGTCGTAGGCACCCACGCGGCTGAACAGCGTCAGGCGTTCGGCCCGATCCGCCACGGCGGTGGGATCCACCTGGACCCGAGTGAGCCGCTGGACGGCATCCAGCAGGGTCGCAGGACGGGGCCCGCCGAGCTGGTTGGAGAGGATCGTCAGGCGGCGCGCGTCCCGCAGGCTCAGCCGTCGCATCGCAGCCAGTGTGGCAGACTCCGCCGCATGATCGGGTCGGTGCGAGTGGTCGGCACGGGGCGCGCGGGATCGGCCATCCTGGGTCGCCTGCGGGAGCGCCGCGTCCCGGTCAGCGCCGGTCGGGAGCCCATTGGCGACGCCGACCTCGTGCTGCTGGCCGTCCCCGACTCGGCGATTGCCGAGGTGGCGCAGCAGATCCCCATCGGCCCCTGGGTGGCGCACGTCAGCGGAGCCACCTCGTTGTCGGCGCTAGACCCACACGAGCGGCGGTTCAGCGTCCACCCGTTGCAGACGCTGTCCCTGCAGCGCGGCCCGGAGCAGCTCGACGGCGCCTGGGCTGCCATCACCTTCGAGTCCGATGCCGCCCGCGCCGCGGCGGAATGGCTGGCCGGCACTCTTGGACTTCGAGCCTTCCCCCTCGCCGATGCGGACAAGCCGCTCTACCACGCGGGCGCGGCCATCGCCTCGAACTTCCTGGTGACCCTGTACCGGGCGGCGGCGCGGCTCTTCGAGGAGTCCTCTGCCCCACCCGAGGCGCTCGTGCCCCTGATGCAGCGCACGATCGAGAACGGGTTTGCCCTCACCGGCCCCATCGCCCGCGGCGATTGGTCGACCGTGGAGGCCCACCTGCGCGCGCTGGAAGAGCGGGCGCCCGACCTCGTGCCCCTGTACCGCGCCCTGGCCGAGGCCACGCGCCCGTGAAGGTGGCCCGCACGGTCGCGGAGCTGAAGGCCGTCCTGGCCACCGAGCGCGAGGCCGGCCGATCCATCGGCCTGGTTCCGACCATGGGCGCCTTCCATGCCGGGCACCTGGCGCTGATGGCCGCGTCGCGTGCGGCTGATGACGTGGTCGTCGTCAGCCTCTTCATCAACCCCGCGCAGTTCGGGCCATCTGAAGACCTGGCGCGCTACCCGCGTGACGAGAGGGCGGATGCCTCCACTGCTCAGGACGCGGGGGTTGACGTGCTGTTCATCCCTCCGGTCGAGGAGATGTACCCCCCGGGCTTCGACACGTGGGTCGATCCTGGGAAGCTGGCCACCGTCCTGGAGGGCGCGATGCGGCCCGGTCACTTCCGGGGCGTGGCGACGGTGTGCACCCGTCTCTTCGGTATCGCGCAGCCAGCCCGAGCCTACTTCGGCCGCAAGGACGCGCAGCAGGTGGCAGTCATCAAGCAGGTGGTGCGAGACCTGGCGCTGCCCGTCGAGATCGTGGCCTGTCCGACGGTCCGGGACCCGGATGGGATGGCGCTCTCGTCGCGCAACGCGTTCCTCTCACCGGAGGAGCGAGCCGCGGCCCTCGCCCTGCCACGCGCGCTTCAGGCCGGGCTGCAGGCGCACCGTGATGGCGGCGATCCGGTTGCCACCGCGGAAGAGGTGCTCGCGACGGAGCCAGCACTGAGCATCGACTATATCGCCGTTGCCGACTTCGACGGCCCGACGCTCGCCGCCGCGCTCCGGGTTGAATCCACGCGCTTGATCGACAACGTGCCGCTGGACGGTGCGCCGGACTGACCGGACGTCGGGGCGCGATAACGAGCTCCGGTGGCCGCTCCGCAGTCGTCCCGCAGGGGTGGTAGTACACCCTGCGGCCGTGTGGATTGCCGCCAGAGTGCTGCTGGGGCTTGCCGCGGCCGCTTGGGCCGTCGTCGCGGGCTTCGTGGCGCACCTGTTGATCGGCTTC
>DASSEC010000145.1:0-2717 GCA_035696685.1 Candidatus Limnocylindria bacterium
GCCGCGGCAGCAGCCGGACAGACAGTCCCGTGGCCAGCGCGCCGGTGACGACACCCAGCAGCGGATCGAACAGCGGGTCACGCACGGTCGCGAACAGCGCGAGCGCGCCAAGGGCCACGAAGCCGGCGCGGCCCCAGCCCGGTCGGGAGCGCTCCAGCAGCCCCAGCAGCGCGGCCAGTACCAGCGCGCCGAGCAGGACCGCCACGCTGAGCGCCGCCTTGTCCGCCGTGTCGAAGAGGTCCACCACGAATTGCTTCGCGCCCGGCGGCTGCAGGCTGATCAGGAGCGCGCCGATGGCGAGGATGGGCGATGGCGCGCCGGGAATCAGCCCCGCCAGCAGCTCCGCCAGTCCGAGGCCGGCGCCGCCGGCCACGACGCCCGCCGCTCCCGCGGCAACTCTCGAGGGCGTGCGACGCTCCATGGGTTCCATCGTGGCCGCCAGCGTACGCTTTCCGGCGTGATCGCTCGCACCGTGGTCCTGGCGCCCGGCGCATCGGGCAATCCGGCGAGCGTGACCCCCTTCGTCAACGCGCTGACCGCCGCCGGAAACGCCGCTCGGCTGCTGACGCTGCCGCGGGGTGCCGCCGAGCGGGCCGTGCCGGCCTACCGGGACGCCGTGGCGGACAGCCCTGCGGCGGTGATCGGCGGCCAGTCGTTCGGCGGCCGGGTCGCGTCGCTGCTGGCCGCGGAGGAGGGATCAACGGTGACCGGCCTGGTCCTGCTCTGCTATCCCCTGCACCCCCCGGGAAGATCGGAGCGTTGGCAGGAGCGCACCGCTCACTGGCCGCGGATCACCTGCCCGGTGCTGCTGCTGTCGGGGGACGGTGATCCGTTTGCGCGCATCGGCCTGCTGCGGGACGCGGTCAAGCAGCTGCCCCACGCGGAGCTGCACGTCTACCCCGGCGTGGGTCACGGGCTCCGACCTGTGCTGGACGACGCGCTGGAGCGCGTCATGGGCTTTGTGCGAGCGCTTTCGGGGCCCGTACACTCTCGCTCGTGACCACGGCGCTTGGCGGGTGCCCAACCTGCGGCACGAACATCGAGGCGGGCCAGCGGTTCTGCGGGGAGTGCGGAGCCGCGCTGTCCAGCAACGCGCCCACCGAGTTCTCGCGGGTAGCCACCATCGTCACCTCCGACCTGCAGGGATCCACGGCCCTGGGAGAGCGGCTCGATCCCGAGTCGCTCCGCGAGGTGATGACCACCTATATCGACGAGATGCGCGCCGTCTTCGAGCAGCACGGTGGGACGATCGAGAAGATCATCGGCGACGCGATCGTGGCCGTCTTCGGCCTCCCCACCGCGGGCGAGGATGACGCGCTCCGGGCGGTCGAGGCCGCCGCGGAGTCGCAACGTGCCCTCACGAACCTGAACAATGTCCTGGAGCAGCGCTGGGGCGTGCGGCTGGTCGTCCGCACCGGGGTGGCGACCGGGCAGGTGATCGTGGGCGAGGCGAGCGCCGGTCAGCACGTGCTGACTGGTCCCACCCTGACCGTGGCCACCGCCATGGAGCAGAACTCACCGCCGCAGGAGGTCCTGCTCGCCGAATCGACCTATGAGGCCGTCCGGGATGCGGTCGAAGTCGAGCAGATGGCGGAGGTCACGCCCAAGGGCACCACCTTCGCGATCCCCTCCTACCGGCTGGTAGCGGTGGCGGAGCACGAGGAGGCCGAGGCAGCCGTCGCGGAGAGCCCGGGACGTGTGTGCGCCACGTGCGGCAGCGACGTGGCCGAGGACAGCCGCTACTGCACCAACTGCGGCTCCGAGCTGACCGAGCGCCGGGTCCATCGCGAGACGCGCAAGACGGTCACCGTCATCTTCGCCGACCCCAAGCCGTCCACCCTCGATGGCTCGGCGCTCAACCCGGAATCGCTGCGGGACGTGATGTCGCGCTATTTCGCCGGCATGCAGCGCGCCCTGGAGCAGCACGGCGCCACGGTGGAGAAGTTCATCGGCGACGCCGTGATGGCGGTCTTCGGCCTGCCCATCCGCCACGAGGACGATGCGCTGCGCGCGGTCCGCGCAGCGCGCGACATGCAGGACGCGCTGCCCGCCCTGAACGCCGCCTTCGAGGCAGAGCATGGCATCGCGCTGGCGAATCACATCGGCGTCAACACCGGCGAGGTTGTTGCCGGCGACGCCAGCCTGGGGCAGCGCCTGGTGACTGGTGACATCGTCAACGTCGCCGCTCGCCTCGAGCAGGCTGCGGGCTCGCGCGAGATCCTGCTGGGTCCCTTGACCTACCGGCTGGTCCGTGACGCGGTCCAGGTCGACGAGGTGGAGCCGCTGACCCTCAAGGGCAAGTCCGAGCCGGTGCCCGCCTATCGCCTGGTCTCGGTGCGGGACGCCAGGGCGGCGGTCCAGCGCCGGGCCGAGACGCCGATGGTCGGCCGCGAGCAGGAGATGGACGGGCTGCGCGGCATGCTGACCCGCGCCACCGATGAGCGCGGCTGCCGGCTGGCCACCGTGGTGGGTGATGCCGGCGTGGGTAAGACGCGGTTGGTCAGCGAGTTCACCGCCATCAGCTCGAACACGGCGCGCGTGATCCGGGGCCGATGCCTCCCGTACGGCGATGGCATCACCTTCTGGCCGGTCCGCGAGCTGGTGCGTGACGCATGCGGCGCAAGTGCCGATGACCCCGGCGATGCCGTCGAAGCGAAGCTGCGCGCCACCATCACCGATGCGGACGTGGCCGATCGCCTGCTGACCATCGTGGGCGT
>DASSEC010000146.1:0-2308 GCA_035696685.1 Candidatus Limnocylindria bacterium
GACCGTCTCCGGCGTGACGCCGAACGTCTCGATCTCGACGATGGTGCGGTTGGCGACGTCGCGCTTCAGGTCGTCGCCAGTGCCCAGTGCCACGATCTTGCCGCCGTTGATGACCGCTATGCGGTCGCACAGCGCATCGGCCTCGAACATGTAGTGGGTGGTCAGCAAGACCGTCTTGCCCGCGTCGACCAGCGACTGGACCGTCTGGCGCAGCTCGCGCGCGCCCACCGGGTCCAGGCCGATGGACGGCTCGTCCATGAAGATCACCTCCGGGTCGTGGAGGAGGCCGCGCGCGATGTGGAGGCGCTGCCGCATGCCGCGGCTATAGCCCTCGACCTTCTCCTTCTCGCGCCCCGTCAGCCCCACCAGGTCCAGCAGCGCGGCGATCCGCTGGCGCTGCTCCGATGGGTCGACGCCGTACAGCTCGGCGAAGTAGCGCAGGTTGTCCATGGCGCTGACGCGGTCGTACAGCCCGCGATCGCCGCCGAACACGTAGCCGATGCGTTGGCGGACCTCGGTGGTGTCCTTGATGACGTCGTAGCCCATCACCCGCGCCGTGCCGGAGGTCGGCAGCAGCAGGGTGATCAGCATCTTGATGGTGGTGGTCTTACCGGCGCCGTTGGGGCCGAGCAGGCCGAACAGCTCTCCGGCCTGCACGTCGAAGCTGATCCCGCGGACGGCCTCGACCTCCAGCGGCTTCCGCCGGAAGACGCCGGTGTGGGTCCGATAGGTCCGCACCAGGTCCACCGCCTCGATGGCATGCTCGGCAGACCCTCCGCGGTGCCCGCGCGGGGTGGTCTCGGGGGTCGGGGAGGGGGCAGGCGGTGCCTGCTGCAGGGTCGCCATCGGCTCCGGCATTGTCCCGTCCGAATATCTTGATGTCAAGAGATTCCAGGTGGAGCGAATTCCTGCCAGGTCCTGTCAGAACCAGTCCTTGGCGCGGAAGTAGAGGTAGGCGCCGAACGAGGCGGCGAGCATGAGGACCAGCGCCGCCGCATAGCCCAGCGGCCAGGAGAGCTCGGGCATGAAGTGGAAGTTCATGCCGTAGATCCCCGCGATCAGGGTCGGGATCATGAGGATCACCGTGAAGGCCGTGAGCCGCTTGACGATGACGTTGAGGTTATTGCTCGTCACGGACAGGTTCGCGTCCAAGGCGGCCGCCAGCATCTCGCGATAGAGGTCGATGGTGTCGAGGACGCGCACCAGGTGGTCGTAGAGGTCCTGGAAGTAGGGCACCAGCGGCTCATCGACGGCATTGACGTCTCGACGCAGCAGGGTGTTGGCCACGTCGCGCAGTGGAGCCACGACTCGCCGCAGGTCCAGGAGCTCGCGCTTGATGTCCAGGACCTGGCGCAGGGCCGGTGGGCCGGATGCCGTCCCGCCCTCGATGATGCTGTTCTGCAGCTTGTCGATCCGGTCGCTCAGCCGATCGAGCAGCGGGAAATACCCGTCGGCCAACGTGTCCAGGATGGCGTAGAGCAGCCCGCCGGTCGAGGTGGCCACCGCGTCCGGCTCGTCCCGCCATCGGCGCCGGACGTCGTCGACGGTCTCGGACGCGCCCCAGTGGACCGTGACCAGGTAGCCCTCCCCGATGATCAGGTGCAGCTCCTCGAGCGAGAAATCCGGATGCCGCGTGCTCGGCCGGCTGCCGATCTCGTAGGCAACGATGATCCGCTGCTCGCGATAGGTGTCGATCTTCGTGCGCTGGCGGCGCTTGCGCAGGTCCTCGAGCGCCAGCTCGTGCAGGTTGAGCCGATCGCGCAGCAGGTCCAGGTCGGCGGCGTCCGGATCGGCGAAATCCAGCCAGGCGATCGTCCCGCTGTCCCTGGCAGCGAGGACGTCTTCCTGCGATGGGTCGACTTCGGCAAGCTGCCCGTCCGGGCGTCGGAGGAGGCACGTTCTGCCCGATGGCGGCATGGCGGCCCGAGTGTACGTCGCCACGGCAAATCTGCTAGGCTCCGGTAGCATGAATGCTATCGCCCGACGCATCGGCCTGGGCTTCGCGGCCCGTGGCGAGGTGGACGAGGTCGTCGCCTGGAGCCAGGCCGCCCGCAGCGCGGGCCTCGATTCGGTCTGGGTCCATGACTCGTATTTCGAGCGCGACGCGGTGAGCTACGTGAGCGCCATCGCCTCCGAACTGGGAGCCGATGAGTCCCAGGACGGCTTCCGCATCGCGGCCGGTGCGCTGAACCCTTACACCCGGCACCCGGTGGTGCTGGCCATGACCGGCTCGGCGCTCGACGAGATGGCGCCGGGCCGGATCGTGATGGGCCTGGGCACCGGGCTGCCGTTGCGGCTGAAGCAGATG
>DASSEC010000147.1:0-2829 GCA_035696685.1 Candidatus Limnocylindria bacterium
CGACGGGACATTTGGCTCGATCTTCTACACGCTCACCGGCTTCCATGGCTTCCACGTGCTCGCCGGCCTGGCATTCATCGCGATCGTGGCGAACCGGGCCCGGATCGGGCTGGTGAGTCCCGAGCACCACACTGCTGTCGAGGCCGCCAGTTACTACTGGCACTTCGTCGACGCGGTCTGGCTCTTCCTGTTCTCGACGGTCTACGTCCTGTAGCGTGGTTCGCGTCGGCTAGGTAGATCCGCGAGCACCGGGGGACGGCCCCACCGCGTGTCTGCGATCGGCCCGCCGCGCTTCCGCGCGCATCCACGCCACCACGACCAGCGCAACGGCGCCCAGCAACAACAGGTCCCCTGCGGCCCACATCACGAGGCCGCCAACCTGCTGGTCGACCAGGGGATCAACGCCCGGCAGTGAAGCCGCCCGGGCGTAATGCTCGTACAGGACGGACGGGGCAAAGTAGATGGCAAGGCCGACAGCAGCGTTCACCGGCATCTGGGCCAGCAGGTAGGCCAGACGAGGGCCGAAGCGCAGGCGGCGCGGCATGGGATCGGCCCCGATCACGGGCCACCAGAAGAGGCAACCCGTCGCCAAGAAGGCGGCGTGCTCCAGGACGTGCAGCCGCTCGTCCTCCAGGGCGGCATCGTAGATCGGCGTGAAGTGCGCGGCCCACATCACCACCGTGAATAGGAGCCAACCCAGCCAGGGCGAGGCCAGGATGCGAATCAGCCGTGCATGGAGCAGGGGTAGGAGGAGGCGCGCTCGGGTCGCACGGCTCGAGATCCGCAGGAGCAGCAGGACCGGGGCACCAATGGCCATCAGCGGCGGGGCCACCATCGTCAGCAACAGGTGCTGGACCATATGCGCCGTCAGCAGCTCGTCAGCCAGCCCGTCGAGGGGCGACGCGAGTGCGGCGAGGATCGCCACCACGCCGCCCAGCCATGCCACCAGCCGCAACGTCGAGACGCGGCTTTGCGGATGCCGGGCGTTGACCTGGCGCCATGCGACGGCGTATCCCAGCCCCGCCCACAGCGCCACGACCCAGGGCACCGCGTCAGCCGGCCAGGTGCTCATGGCGCCGATGCCTCCTACGGAGGCGTGAGCCGTCGCCGGGGCTCCGGCGGGAGCGGCTGGCCCTCGGGCCACGCCACGCGCCGCACGATGGCGATGGGCGTCTGCTCCTGCGCCTGGCCCAGCGGGTTGTCGGCGAAGAGCCGACGGACGAGCTGCCGGTCGACGCCCGGACTGGCGCCGAGAACGTTGCACCCGGCGTCATTCGCGTCGATCACGGCGACGGGTCGGTCGACGGCCGCCGCCAGGCGGCGCGCGGCGCCGTCCGGGTCGCTGGGGCCCAGCGTCGCCGACTCGTTGTAGGGCGGGATCGTGTAGCTGGTCGGCCCGTCGATGGCCGCCGCCTGGGGACCCGCGATCCGGTAGAAGAGGCCGTGCACGCCGAACGGCTTGGTGATGCCGCTCACCGCCGCCGCGAGCAGGATCCGCGGGGCTCCGACCTCGTCGATGGCCAGCTGCATCGTCTCCGCGGTGCCCAGGCCGATGCCGTAGCCGGGCCGGGTGACGTAGCGGACCAGGAAGCGGGCCAGCCACCCCGGCCGGATGTCGACCATGCGATGCGATCGGCCCTGGGTGATGGCCACCATCCGCTCGCTGACGGCGACCAGCGCCACGTCATCGTCGAGGCCGGTCGCGTAGCGGCGCAGGACCTCGGCGGCGTCGTCCGCGGCCGTGACGAGGTGGGTGCGCACCGGCTGCCGCGCGTAGACGATGCCATCGATGGCGGCGAGCAGCTCGCGCCCTTCGTTTGGCTGGGCCAGGGGCCCGGTCGGGCGTCCGGTCGCATCGGCCTCCGGTGGCTGCGGATCTGGCATGGCGGCGCTCCGGCGGCTGCTCGAGGGGTGAGGTGGTGGGCGTTTCTGGACTCGAACCAGAGACCTCTGCCTTATCAGGGCAGTGCTCTAACCAGCTGAGCTAAACGCCCCTCGGGCGCGGCATCGTACCCCGGCGCTTCGCGGCGACGCAACCAGCCGCGGCGGCCCGATGAACGAAGAGCCGTCCCGAACGGGACGGCTCAAACGTGACTCGACGGATGAAGAGTGACAGGAACCCGCGTAGCCCGCGGGATTCAGGTCTCGATGGCGAGGACGATCCGATCCCCGCTTGCGCGGGTGTCCATCCCCTCGCGGATGGACGCTGAATGATCGGTCGATCGACCTGGAAGGTTCGGTCCTCCGGCGAACCGGTTGACCGGGAACTCCCTAGAAAGGAGGTGATCCAGCCGCACCTTCCGGTACGGCTACCTTGTTACGACTTCGTCCCAATCACCAATCCCACCTTCGACGGCTGCCTCCTTGCGGTTGGCCCACCGGCTTCGGGTGTTATCGGCTTTCATGACGTGACGGGCGGTGTGTACAAGGCCCGGGAACATATTCACCGCAGTGTGCTGACCTGCGGTTACTAGCAACTCCAGCTTCATGCAGGCGAGTTGCAGCCTGCAATCCGAACTGAGACCGGCTTTATGGGATTGGCTCCGCCTCGCGGCTTGGCAACCCGTTGTACCGGCCATTGTAGCGTGTGTGTAGCCCAGGGCGTAAGGGCCATGCTGACTTGACGTCATCCCCACCTTCCTCCGAGTTTCTCTCGGCAGTCTGGCATGAGTGATACAACATGCCACGGGGGTTGCGCTCGTTGCGGGACTTAACCCAACATCTCACGACACGAGCTGACGACAGCCATGCAACACCTGTGGCCAGGCCCCTTGCGGGGAACCGACGTTTCCGCCGGGATCCTGGTCATGTCAAGCCCTGGTAAGGTTC
>DASSEC010000148.1:0-3014 GCA_035696685.1 Candidatus Limnocylindria bacterium
GGCGTCGAGCTGGTTATCGGCCGGGGAGGGGTAATACCGCTCCAGGAGCGCGAGGCCAGGGAGGCGACGCGGAAGGACGACGTGGTCGAGTCGCTTCCGTTGGGCCTCGCCCAATTGGGCCTCCTACGGTTCCTCGAGCAACTCCTCTTCGAGCTCGGGCTCGGCGGAGAACTCCGGCAGGGTGGTGTCGAGCTCCTCGACCTCCTCCGGCTCCTCCTCCTGCTCCTCGCTCTCCTCCCCTTCGTCATCGTAGCGGAGTGCCGTGCCCCGGATGTCCGGTCGGACGCCAGCCGGCCGCGCGCTGGTGCTGCCGGGGAACGACACCTTGCCGAAGTTGTCCGGGTGGGCATACACCTCGCGGATGATGACCCGCACCTCGTCTCCGTTGACCACCGTGATGGCGGCGTCGTAGCGGTTGCCGCCCTTCATCAGCTTCGCCAGCCGCGCGCCCACGCGGGGCTCCACCTGGCCGATCTCCGTGTCGCCGACATGGGCCATCAGCAGCTCGCTATCGAGCACCAGCTCCACGGCGTCGCCCGGCGACAGCGGGGCGAGCTGGCGGGCGGGACCGACGTTGATCACGCGAGCGTGCCCGGTCTTGCCCATCTCCTCGATGAAGTCGGCCGCCGATGCCTTCTCCTGCTTCCCGTTGCCGGGACCGCTGCCGTCGCCGCCGCCGGTGAGCACCTGCAACCGTGCGACGTTGCGTTCAGCGATGCGGTTGGTGGCGTCGCGCTCCAGCGCGCGCTCGTATGCCTCCAGCGCTTCGCCATGCCGGCCCAGCTCGGCCAGTGCCTTGCCGAGGCGGTTATAGGCATCGGTGTCGGGTCCGAGCTCCAGCAACTCGCGGTTTGTGGCGACCGCAGCTTCCCACTCGCCGCTGGTTGCCTGCGCGATGGCCGTTTCCGCCAGCTGCCGCCGCTGGCGCATGGTCGTCTCAGTCTCTCCGAGCGTCATGTCGTGGGTGAATCTCCCCGCGAAACGCGGATGTCGTCGGTGCGAAAAAAGCCCTGCTGGACCCCCGCCGGGCCCGAGGGCGCCTTGTTGTAGCACCGGCCGATAGGGGTGTCAACGCGACGGCGTCAGGAGCCGTTCAGCAGCACCGCCACCACGACCCCCAGGACCGCCAGGGCGCCGAACTCCAGGATCACCGAGCGCGCCGATGCACCCTCGTCCAGCGCCTCCGCAGCGCCGGCCCATGCGTGGAAGCCGAGCGCGATCACGGCCGCACCGACGACGCCGGGCAGCCGCAGCAGCGAGACCGCCGCCGCGATCTGGCCCAACGCCACGAGGTGCAGCACCGCCTGCCCCACCGCCTCGATGCCAGAGCGGCCGCGGGCCTCGGCGGCGCGCAGCGCCGGAACGCTGGAGATCAGGAGCAGCGGGATGAGCGCCGGCGGCCATGCCTCGCGAGGCACCAGCGCGGCGACCCCGGCCGCTGCCGCGAATACGATCCCCACCAGGGCGAGATCCAGCCCGACGCGGCGTCCGCCGCCGGCGAGGTCCAGCTCGAGTCGGATGACCCCCCACAGCAGCAGTGCGGCGATGGGGGCCGGGATCAGGCCGGTCGCCGGGATGACCAGGCGTCCGAAGAGCGTCAGTGCCACGCCGGCGCTCGCCAGCGTGGCGTACCGGGCGAAGCCGAGCTCCGCCTGCGCCGGCCCGATGAGCAAGACGGCGCCGAGCCCACCGATCGTCAGCTGCCCGGCCACCGCCACTGCCAGCCAGAAGGGGGAGGCCAGCCAACCGATGGCGGCGATCACCGCCATGACGATGGCGATGAGGATGGCCTCGGGGTGCTGGATGCGGCCCGCTACGCGGCCGGCCACCACTGAGCGTCGGCCGCTGGCCCGATCGATCATCGCAGCGACTCCAGCAGGGCGTCCGCGTCGAGGCTGCCGGCCACCTGGCCAGGCGTGATCCAGGCTCGACGCGCCATCGACACCGCGTAGTCGAGCTGGGGAAGCTCCTCGATTCGATGCGCGTCGCTGGCGAGGGTCACCCGCACGCCCGCCTCCACCGCCGCGTGGCCGAGCGCGTCATCCAGGTCGAGCCGGGGGCTGCCGTTCATCTCCAGCATTGTGCCGGTCCGCGCCGCCGCCGCGAAGACACGCGGCCAGTCGAGCGGCATCGGGTCGCGACGGTTCACGATCCGCCCGCTGGGGTGAGCCACCACGTCGACGTGCGGGTTCTCGATGGCGGCCAGCGTCCGCGCGGTCAGCTGCTCCGCGGGCTGGCTGCGGCTGGTATGGACCGACGCGACCACCACGTCGAGCTGGGCCAGGATCTCGTCGGGATAGTCGAGGCTGCCGTCGGCACGCACCTCCATCTCGGTACCGTGCAGGATCCGGAATGGCGCCAGCTCGGCATTCAGCCGAGCCAGCTCGAAGCGCTGCTCGTCGATCCGGTCCGGGGCGAGGCCACGGGCAATGCCGAGAGAAGGCGAATGATCGGTGAGCACGATCCACTCGTAGCCGCGGTCGCGGGCGGCGCGCGCCATCGCCTCGATGGAGTCCACCCCATCGGACCAGTCCGAGTGCACATGCGTGTCGCCCTTGAGGTCGGCCAGCGAGACCGGCACGGGCAGGGTCCCGGCGCGCGCAGCGGCGATGACGTCGGTGTCCTCGCGCATCTCCGGCGGGATCCACGGCAGGTCCAGGCGCGCATACACGGCCTCCTCGGTCGCGTCGAGGAGCAGCTCGCCCGTTTCCACGACCTTGAACCCCTTCTCCGACAGCGAGAGCCCGCGATCCAGCGCGATGCCGCGCAGCGCAACGTTGTGCTCCTTGCTGCCGGTGAAGTGGACGAGGTGCGTGCCCCAGGCGGCCGGCGGGCAGACCATCAGGTCGACCCGCAGCCCAGCGCTGGTCACGATGCTCGACTTGTCAACGCCCGCGGCCAGCACGCGGTCGACCTCGGTCAGACCGTCGAGCACCGTGATCAGCGCCGCCGGATCCTCGGTGGCGGCCAGCAGGTCGAGGTCGCCGATGGTCGGCTTGCGGCGTCGCAGTGAG
>DASSEC010000149.1:0-2436 GCA_035696685.1 Candidatus Limnocylindria bacterium
AGGATGCCGGCCAGCGCCGCCCCCACGCCGAGGGCGAGGATGGCGAGCACCACGAATCCGATCACCGGAAGCATGCCCGAGCCTCCGCCGCCCCGCGAGTCATCGGCGGCTTCGTACTCACCGCCGGCGTAGGGATACGACAGGTCGTCATCAGGCTCGCCAAGCGCTGCGTCGTCCGCGACGTCTGCCGCCCACCCGGGGACGACGTCGGCGTCCGGCGCCTGCCACTGTCCCGTCGCGGAGTACGGGGGCACGGGCGCGTCGGCGGGCGGGGGAGGTGGCGGTGCGGAACGGTCGAAGTCCGGCGGCGTGTTGTCGACTCGCGCCTCGGGCTCGACCGGATCGCGCACGGCCTGCGCGTCCTCGGGTGCCGGCTCGAACGGCACGTAGCCTGCGGCAGGTGCCTCGTGGCCATCGACCGGCGTGCCGCGCCGCACGCGAACTTCGCCAGGCCGGCGCTGGCGAATCCGCGCATCCAGCTCCTGGCGATCCATGCCGCGTGGACGAGCCTGCGTCGAGGACGGGATGGCAGCTCCGCACTGGGTGCAGAAGGCAGCCATCGGCGTCGGGCGATGGCAGGTCGGGCACCGGATCTGACCGGGCTTGGGAGTCGGCATCAGCCGCCAATTGTGCATGGGCCCATGCCATCCGCCAAACGGCGGCCGATAGAATGGCCGGCCCGCAAGGCTGTCCACGTTGCCCGGTTCCACCTTCCCCCACCGTCGCGTGAACGTGGTGGGCACCAGCTCGGCCGGCAAGACCACGTTCGCCCGCGAGCTGGCCGCCAGGCTGGCCGTGCCGCACGTCGAGCTGGACGCGCTGCACTGGGAACCGAACTGGGCGGAGGCGGCACCGCAGGTCATGCGCGAGCGAACGGCCGCGGCCGTCGCTGCTGACGGCTGGGTGGTCGACGGCAACTACTCGGTGGTCCGCGAGCTGGTCTGGGCGCGCGCCCAGGCGGTGGTGTGGCTGGACTACCCGCTGCGAACCGTCCTGTGGCGCTTCGCCGTCCGCACGCGGCGGCGGATCAGCAGTCGCGAGGAGCTGTGGCCGGGAACCGGCAATCGCGAGCAGCTTTGGCGCACCCTGGTCGGCCGCGACAGCCTGCTGTGGTGGATCCTCAGCACCTACCGGCGTCGCCGGCGGCAGGTGGCCGCACAGCTGGCCGCCCATCCGGAGCTGGTCGCCATTCGGTTTGGCTCACCGGCGCAGGCCGCGTCCTGGCTGGGCGGCGTGGAGCGGGTGGCCGAGCGCTAGGCCCCGGGGCGCTTCCACTCCGAGCCGTCGGCGAAGCGCTCCCGCTTCCAGATCGGCAGCCGCTCCTTGATCGCCTCGATGACATAGCGGTTCGCCTCGTACGCCGCGGCCCGATGCGCCGTGGCCGTGACGATGGCGACGGCCGCCTCGCCGATGGGCACCACGCCGGTGCGGTGCACGACCGCCACCGCCGCGTCCCAGCGGGAGCCTGCCTCCGCCGCGATCTCGGCCAGCACCTGGCGCGCCATCTCCGCGTACGCCTCGTAATCCAGCTCCAGCACCGTGCGTCCGTCATCGGCCATGTCGCGGGCGCGGCCGACGAACGTGACGACCGCCCCGTGGCCGCGGTCGGCGACCGCCGCCTGCAGCGCCGCCACGTCAATGGGCCCGTCGGTGATGTCGGCCCATGGCCCGCCGCCGCTCACCGGCGGCAGGAACGCGACCTCGTCGCCGTCGGCGAGCGCGGTGTCCCAGGCGGCGTAGCTGCCGTTCCTGGCGCCGCGCACGTACGGGCGATGCGGCGCAACCGCAGGAAAGCGCGAGGCCAGGGCATCCCAGGCATCGGCCACGGATCCGCCACCAGGCAGGTCCACCTGCAGCCGGTCCGCGGAGAGCTCGCGCAGCATGGCGAAGGTCCGGAGCGTGACCTGCATCGGGCTCAGACCGGGACCCCGGTGAGATACGTGATGCTGGCGCCGGCGATCGAGCCGGCGATGATGAAGGCCAGGCCGATGTACAGCAGACCCGTGCTCGCCTGCAATGAGGCTGCCCGGGTGGCCAGCAGCGCCAGCACGGTGATCCCGATGGGCAGGACGATGCCCACGCCCAGCCGGAGCCAAGTGAGCGGGCCGATCGGCCCGCCCAGCGGTCCGCTGCTCACGGCCAACACCGCCACCCCGAACGCCAGGCCCTGCACCCCCAGCGCGGCCAGCAGCAGCCACATCATCCGGCGCAGCGGGGCGGCGGATAGCTTCGGCGTGACCAGGTACCAGTGGCCGAGGAGCATGGCCGCGTTCACCGAGCCCAGCGCCAGCGCGCCGAGCACCAGCTGGACGCTGAACAGGAGCGGGCTGAGCGTGGCCCCGCCGGCGGCCAGCGTCGCCAGGGCCAGCATCCCCACCAACCCGCCGCCGATCGCCAGCAGGCTGCGCGGACGCTGCAGGATGGACGCCGCCAGGT
>DASSEC010000150.1:0-4897 GCA_035696685.1 Candidatus Limnocylindria bacterium
GGCAGAACCCCAGGCTAGCGGACGCCGGCCTCACGCAGCAGCGCGGGGATATGCGACGGCGAGTCGGCCACCCGGATCCCGGCCGCCTCTAGGGCAGCGCGCTTCGACTCGGCGGTGCCCGCGCCACCGGAGATGATCGCGCCGGCGTGCCCCATGCGGCGGCCGGGCGGGGCGGTGCGCCCGGCGATGAAGGCAGCCATGGGCTTGCGCACCTCGCGTGCGCAGAACGCCGCAGCCTTCTCCTCCTCGTCGCCGCCGATCTCGCCGATCATCACGATCGCCTCGGTGTCCGGGTCGCGGTTGAACAGGTCCAGGACGTCGGTGAAGCTCGTCCCCACGATGGGGTCGCCGCCGATGCCGACGCAGGTCGACTGGCCGATGCCGGCATCGGTCATG
Source organism: Candidatus Limnocylindria bacterium (assembly GCA_035696685.1). Lineage (GTDB taxonomy): Bacteria > Chloroflexota > Limnocylindria > QHBO01 > QHBO01 > DASSCW01. Next base: position 397 of record DASSEC010000150.1, read on the forward strand.
GCCTGCACCACTTCGTAGGTGAGGGTGCCGGAACGGCTCACCAGGCCAACCGAGCCGGGCGCGTGGATGTTGCCCGGGATGATCCCCACCTTGGCCTGGCCCACCGAGGTGAGGCCGGGGCAGTTGGGGCCGATCAGGCGAACGCCCTGCGTCCGCAGCGTGTGGTAGACGCGCAGCATGTCGAGCGCCGGCACGCCCTCGGTGATGCAGACGACCAGCGACAGGCCTGCATCGGCCGCTTCCAGCATCGCGTCCGGCGCACCGGCGGCCGGCACGAAGATGCATGAGGTGTTCGCGCCGGTCTCAGCCACGGCGTCCGCCACGGTGTCGAACACAGGCACGCGGCCGTCCAATGCCAGCTGACCGCCCTTGCCGGGCGTCATGCCGGCCACGATGTTCGTCCCGTACTCCAGCATGGCTGTCGAGTGGAATGCGCCCTCGCGCCCCGTGATGCCCTGCACCACCAGCCGCGTGTTGTTGCCGACCAGGATGCTCACGCGCTCGCCCCTCGGGCCGCGGCCACGGCCTTGGCGGCCGCATCGTCCAGCGAGTCGGCAGTGATGAGGTTCGCCTCGGCCAGGATCGGGCGTGCCTCCTCGGCATTGGTGCCCACGATACGCACCACCATCGGCACGTCGCGCTCAAGGGAGCCGCGGGCCTCGACGATGCCGCGGGCGACCTCGTCGCCGCGGGTGATGCCGCCGAAGATGTTGATGAGGATGGCCTTGACGTTCGGATCGTCGAGGATGATCCGGAACGCGGCGGCCACGCGGTCAGCCTTCGCGCCGCCGCCGATGTCCAGGAAGTTGGCCGGCTCGCCGCCCGCCAGCTTGACGAGGTCCATGGTCGTCATCGCCAGCCCGGCGCCGTTGACCATGCAGCCGATGCTGCCGTCGAGCTTGATGAAGTTGATGCCGGCCTCGCGCGCGGCGATCTCGGAGGGCTCCTCCTCGTTCAGGTCGCGCATCGCCTCGAGGTCCGCGTGACGGAACAACGCGGAATCGTCGAGCACAATCTTGGCGTCGAGCGCCAGCAGCTCGCCCGAGTCGGTGATGACCAGCGGATTGATCTCGGCCAGGTCGGCATCGGCTCCCATGAAGGCGTCGTACAGCCCGCGCAGGACCGATGCGAACGCGGCCCGCAGCTCCGCGGGGATGCCCAGGAAGAAGGCCGCGCGCCGGATGTTGTACTCCTGCAGCCCGAGCAGCGGATCAAGCGGCAGCCGCAGGATGGCGTCCGGGTTGGTGCGCGCCGTCTCCTCGATCTCGACCCCGCCCTCGGCGCTGGCGATGACGGTCACCGCACGCGCCCCGCGGTCCAGGATGAGCCCCAGGTAGAACTCCTTGGCGATGTCCGCGGCCGGGGCCACCAGCAGGGTCTTCACCGTCACGCCCTTGATGTCCAGGCCGATGATTTCTCTCGCGCGCTGCCCCGCCTCGTCCGGCGTGGCCGCCAGCTTCACCCCGCCGGCCTTGCCGCGTCCGCCCACCAGCACCTGCGCCTTGACCACCACCGGGCCGCCGATCCGCTCCGCCGCGGCGCGCGCCTCCTCCGGCGTCGTGGCGACCTCCCCGGCCAGCAGCGGCACGCCATGGCGGGCGAGGATCTCCTTCGATCGATATTCCTGGAGCTTCAAGCGGATCTCCTGCGTGGCGCGCGCGAAGCCGGCGACGCGGATGCGGGGACGCGCCGATTGTACCGAGGTCCCTGATCGGCGTGGCCGTTGGCCCTACACTTCCCAATCGCATGCCGGCGCTTTGACCGGCGCGGACGAGGAACGCAAGCCACGTGGCGTACACCGTCACCTTGATCCCCGGCGACGGGATCGGTCCCGAGCTCGCCGAGGCGACCACCAGGGTGCTGGAAGCGACCGGCATCACCTTCGAGTGGGACACCCAGACCGCCGGCGAGGCAACCATCGCCAGCGAGGGCACGCCGCTGCCGGATCGGGTGATCGACAGCATCCGGCGCACGGGGGTCGCCATTAAAGGGCCCATCACCACGCCGGTCGGCTCAGGGTTCCGCAGCGTCAATGTCGGGCTGCGGCTCGCGCTGGAGCTGTACGCCAATGTCCGTCCGGCCCGGACCATGAAGGGCGTCGAGACTCGGTACGAGTCGGTGGACCTGATCGTGGTGCGGGAGAACACCGAGGACCTGTACCTCGGCATCGAACATCGCGTCGGTCCTGACGCCGCCGAGAGCATCAAGATCATCACCCGCGCCGCATCGCAGCGGATCGCCCGCTACGCGTTCGAGTACGCGCTGCGCAACGACCGCCGCAAGGTCACAGCGGTGCACAAGGCGAACATCATGAAGCTGACCGACGGCCTCTTCCTGGAGAGCTGCCAGCAGGTGGCGGCCGAGTACGAGGGCCGCGTGGCATTCGAGGACCGCATCGTCGACAACATGTGCATGCAGCTGGTCCAGAAGCCGGAGCTGTATGACGTGCTGGTCCTGCCGAACCTGTACGGCGACATCGTGAGCGATCTCTCCGCGGGCCTGGTCGGTGGACTGGGTGTGGCGCCGGGCGCGAACATCGGCGAGCATGCGGCCGTCTTCGAGCCGGTCCACGGCTCCGCCCCGAAGTACGCGGGCCAGAACAAGGCCAATCCCACGGCCCTGATCCTGTCCGGCGCGCTGATGCTGCGCCACCTGCACGAAACGGCGGCCGCCGACCGGGTTGAGAGCGCCGTCCGCAGCGTGATCGCCCAGGGCGAGACGGTGACGTACGACCTGGGCGGCAGCGCCGGCACGCGGGAGTTCGGTGAGGCCGTGGCCGCGCGCGTGGCGTCGTGATACGGCTGTTCGGCTACCAGGTCAGCTGGGCGCAGCTCGCCTGGATGGGCCATCGGCTGTCGGGGATCGGGGTGCTGATCTACCTGTTCATGCACATCGTCGAGAACGCCACCCTGGCCTTCGGCCCCGACGTCTACAACTGGACGCAGGCCAACCTCTTCCACAACCTGCCCGTCCGGCTGGGCGAGATCCTGCTGATGGCGGCGCTGGTCTATCACTCGCTGAACGGCCTGCGGGTGATCGTGATGGACTTCTGGCCGCGCACCACCGTCGCCTACCGGCCGCTGACCTACGGTGTCATCGTGGCCACCGTCGTCACCATGATCCCGCTGGCCTTCATCATGATCAGCCCTTACGCGCCGTGGGGTCCGGGCTGATGGCCGTCGGACGCCAGATCTGGCCGGTTCCGGGGGATCCCCTGCGCCGCAATCCGTCGCGCGCCGCCACGCCACGGCCCGAGCCGGGCCGCGACCGGCTGTGGTGGTACTTCATGCGGATCAGCGGCCTGCTGTTGGTGCTGCTGGCGCTGGGCCACATGTTCATCATGCACGTGCTGGTGGTGATGACCGGCCAGGAGATCAACTTCGCCTTCGTCACCAGCCGCTGGGGGACCCCGTTCTGGCGCATCTACGACCTGCTGCTGCTGGTGCTGGCCCTGCTCCACGGGGTTCGCGGGGCACGGACGGTCATCGGCGACTACACCCACGGCGGCATGCGTGCGCTGCTGGTCTGGCTGCTGGTGGCCATCACCGCGGTCTGGTTGGCGCTGGGCATCCTGGTGCTGCTCACCTTCGACCCGGCCACCGCCCCGGCCAATATCGGGCCATTCTCATGACGTTGCAGACCGCCGAGACCGCCACGCGGCCGATGTCCGCCACGCCATCGGTGCGCGTGCACGAGCTCGACGCGGTGGTGGTCGGTGCCGGCGGGGCTGGCCTCTACGCGGCGCTGGAGCTGAAGTCGGACCTCGGGCCGCAGGCCCGCATCGGCGTCATCAGCAAGCTGTACCCCTCGCGCTCGCACACCGGCGCGGCGCAGGGAGGCGTGTGCGCTGCCCTGGGCAACACCGAGGAAGACCACTGGGAGTGGCACTGGTTCGACACGGTCAAGGGCGGGGACTACCTGGTGGACCAGGACGCCGCCGAAGTGATGTGCCATGACGCGGTCGAGACGATCATCGACCTCGAGCATCTGGGGCTGCCGTTCGACCGAACGCCGGAAGGATTGATCAACCAGCGCCGCTTCGGCGGCCACACCCGCAACTACGGCGAGGGCCCCGTCCGCCGCTCCTGCTACGCCGCCGACAGGACGGGCCACGCCATCCTGCAGACCCTCTACCAGCAGTGCATCGCCCGCGACGTGGCGTTCTACGACGAGTACCAGGTGCTGGACCTGGCCATGCCCGAGGGTCGCGAGGGCCCCGTCGCCGGGGTCATCGCCCTGCAGCTGGCCACCGGCGAGATCCATTCCTTCCGGGCCAGGGCGGTGATGTTCGCCACGGGTGGCTTTGGCAAGATCTTCAAGGTCACCTCCAACGCGCACACGCTCACGGGCGACGGCGTGGCCATCACCTACCGGCGCGGGCTGCCACTGGAGGACATGGAGTTCTACCAGTTCCACCCCACCGGCATGTACCGCCTGGGCTTCCTGCTGTCCGAGGCCATGCGCGGCGAGGGCGGCATCCTGGTCAACAACGACGGCGAGC
>DASSEC010000151.1:0-4995 GCA_035696685.1 Candidatus Limnocylindria bacterium
TCGACAGCAGCGTCGGCGCGTCAGGCTGGGTCATGGTCGGTTCTGTTCGTCTCCATGGAACATTCGGTGGCGTGTGGGATGATAGAACCTCCATGCCCGTCGTCCCGACCCAGGACATCCTGCGCGACGCGTTCGAGCGCCGCTACGGCGTGCCAGCCATCAACATCGTCAACGATCTCACCATGGACGCCGTGCTCGCGGCTGCGGAGGAGATGCGCTCGCCGCTGATCGTCCAGACCTCGGTGAAGACGATCAAGATGACCGGCCTCGAGGTGATGTTCGCGATGTGGACCGAGATGACGCGGCATGTCACCGTGCCGGTCGCGCTGCACCTGGACCATTGCCCGGAGCGCGAGGTGATCAGCGCCTGCCTGGCCCACGGCTGGAACTCCGTCCTCTTCGACGCGTCAGCCCTGACGGTGGCCGAGAATCGGCGCCAGTGCATCGAGGTGGTCGCGGAAGCCAGGCGGGTGGGTGCCGCGGTCGAGGGCGAGATCGAGGGCATTCGGGGCGTGGAGGATGACGTGGGCTCCGACGATGCGGGCGCCACCCAGGACCTGGACGTGGTCCTGGACTTCATCCGTGGCACTGGCGTGGACTGCTTCGCTCCCGCCATCGGCAACGCCCACGGCGTGTACAAGACCACCCCGCAGCTGGATGGTCAGCGCGTCAGCGATATCGTGGCGGCGATCCCGCTGCCGATCGCGCTGCACGGGGGCAGCGGCCTCGCTCCGGAGCAGTTCCGTGACCTCATCTCCCGTGGCTGCGCCAAGGTCAACATCTCCACCGCCCTGAAGATCGCGTTCATGCGCTCCGGCTACGAGCACATGGCCGAGAACCCTGGCAAGTACGATCCGCCATCCCAGTTCCGCGCCCAGCGAACGGCCGTGATCGCCATGGCCCGCGAGCATATGGAGCTCTTCGGGAGCGCTGGCCGCGCGTGACGGCGCTGATCTTCGACTGCGACGGCGTCATCGGCGACACCGAGCGCTACGGGCACCTCCCCGCCTTCAACGCCACGTTCCGCGAGTTCGGGCTGCCGGTGGAGTGGTCCGCCGAGGAGTACGGCCGGCTGCTGCGGATCGGTGGCGGGAAGGAGCGGATGGCGACGCTGCTGACGCCCGAGTTCGTCAGTCGCGCCGGCATCGACCCGGATCCGGCAGCGCAGGCGGGCACGCTCGCGGAATGGCATGCCCGCAAGACGGCGCTGTACACCGAGATGGTGGCCGCCGGCCGCATCCCCGCCCGGCCCGGCATCGCGCGCCTGGTGGCCGACGCCCAGGATGCGGGATGGCTCGTGGCCGTCGCGTCGACGTCGGCCGAGGCCTCGGTCCGAGCGATCCTGGAGTACGCGGTTGGACGCGAGCGCGCCGAACGCTTCGACCTCCTGCTGGCGGGCGACGTCGTGGAGCACAAGAAGCCGTCCCCCGAGATCTACGAGCTCGCGCTCGAGCGCCTTGAGGTTCCGGCCGCGGAGGCTTTGGTGATCGAGGATTCGCGAAACGGTCTGCTGGCCGCGACCGGCGCCGGCATCCGCTGCCTGGTCACCGTGAGCGACTACACCGCCCAGGAAGACTTCAGCGAAGCGGCGCTGGTCGTCAGCTCGCTCGGCGATCCCGGCGGCGAGGCCACGACCGTCATTGCCAACCGCAGCCAGGCGCGTCCGGGCAATTGGGTCACGCTGGACGACCTGCAGGCCTGCCTCCGGTAGGCGTCCGCCCGGACCGCCGCTATCCTGCTGCGATGCTGACCCCGCCCGGCGCCGTCAGCGTTCGCGCGATCTCGGATGTCGTGCCGGAGCTGGCGAAGCGAATGCTCGTCTCCGAGCCGCCGCCGATCCGCATGCCCACCGTCCGCCAGCTCGCCAGTGAGCACGGATCGAGCCTCGCCTCGATCCACACCGCGATCGGCCGGCTCGAGGAATCAGGCGCCATCGTCGTGGAGCGCCGCGGCCGCCTGGGCGCCTTCCTCGTCGCGCGGTCGGTGGGTCGCCTCTGGGCGGCGGCCGAGAACGGCCCACTTGTCGTGAGCCTGCCGCTGGCGTCCTCACTGCGATACGAGGCGCTGGCCACGGCGATCAAACAGCTGTTGGTGCGCGCGGGCCTGGAGGTCTTCCTCATCTTCGTGCGTGGTTCCCGCCAGCGTCTGCAGGCCGCGCGGGAGGGACGTTGCCACCTGGCGCTCATGTCCAGCTTTGCCGCGTCGCAGCTATGCGAGCCGCGCGATGCGATCGTCCTGGAGCTCGGCCCCAATTCGTACAACACCGGCCACCGGGTCTTCTACCCCACGTCCAGGGGCGGCCAGCAGCCAGTTCGGGTCATCGTCGACCGCCATTCGGCTGACCAGCAGCTGCTGACCGCGCTTGAATTCGGCGGCATCGAGGTTCAGCTCGTCCCGGCCATGACCGCCCAGATCACGCGGCTCCTGACCAACGGCCAGGCCGATGCCGCGGTCTGGACCGCGGACGAGATGGAGGCCACGCGGCTGGGCGGCATCCATGACCGCCCGCTGTCCCCGGCGGTGCGCGCCAACCTCGGCGACCGCGATACGCGCGCCGCGCTGGTGTGCCGCTCGGAAGGCGCCGATGTCCTGCGGGCCGTCACGGCTTCCATCGAGCCGGCCGCCTTCGCCGCTCTCCAAGCGGCCGTGATGGCGGGTGAGGTCGTCCCGGAATACTGAGCCGAATCCGCCCACGCGGGCCCCCGCAAGTACCGGCGGCAGGGCTACATTCGTCCTTGACACTCGGCCGTATGATGCCCACTGTTCGGCGTTCCGAAACGCTTCGGCCGAGGCGCCAGAGCCTGCCCGATCGCTTCCGAGCCCGCCATCGATGTTGCGCAAGGGAGGTACGCACCAGGACGCTGACCGAGATGCGGGGGCCCCTGCCACAGCCGTGGCTGTGATAGCGAGAGCGCCCGAGCCCCGGTGAAGGGACCGAGGACAACCCGGAGGAGGCGGTATGTCAACCGAGCCCATGACGCAGCCGAGCACCGCGCCCCAGACGCTGGAAACCGATCTCGAAGCGAATGCGATCGGACTGCTGGGCGCGACGATGCAGGCGATCACGCACATCGCACCTGCGATCGCCGGATTCTTCTTCACCGCATTCATCGTCAGCCTGGCGGGAATCACCGCGCCGCTGGCGTACTTCATCGGCTTCCTGATCGTGCTCATGCTGGGCTCGACACTTGCCCAGTTGGCGAAGCACATGCCCTCCGCGGGCGGCTACTACACCTACATCAGCCGGGCGGTCCATCCACGAGCCGGGTTCCTCACTTCGTGGATGTACATCCTCTACTCGCCGATCGTGGGCGGCCCGCTGGCCGGCTTCTTCGGCTTCATCGTGGCAGGGGAGCTGGACTCCAACTGGGGCATCAGCGTGCCGTGGCTGCCATGGGCGGCCGTCCTGATCTTCGCCCCGCTGACGGCCTACCTGCAGTGGGAAGGGATCCGGCTCTCGACTCGCTTCATGGTCATCACTGGCGGCCTGGAGATGCTGATCGTCTTCGCCCTGGCCCTGTCTGGATTCTTATTCCCGCCCGCAGGGACCGGCATCTCGCTCGAGGTCTTCAACCCTGCCAACATCCCGGCGGCCCCAGATGGCTTCTTCGCTGGGACCTTCTTCCTGGCGGTGGTCTTCACTGTCCAGGGACTGACGGGCTGGGAGGCATCGGCTCCGCTGGCCGAGGAGACGGCCGACCCGCGGCGCAACGTTCCGCTGTCGGTCATGCTTTCCATCGTCATCATCGGGTCGTTCCTGGTCATCGTCTTCTGGGGCGTGATCACCGGGTTCGGCAACGATGCGGACGCGGTAGTCAGCTCGCCGGTTCTGCCGGCGCTGGCGCTGGCCCAGCGGGTTTGGGGCGGGGCTTGGATCCTGATCCTGTTCGCGTTCCTGAACAGCGTGGCGGCGGTGAGCATCGCCTGCGCCAACGTCGGAACCCGGATGTGGTACAGCATGGCCCGCAGCGGCTCGTTCCCAAGCGCGCTGGCCAAGGTCCATCCGGTCCACAAGACGCCGAGCAACGCGATCCTGGCCCAAATGTTCCTGAACCTCGCGGTTGGGATCGGGGGCCTGATCCTCTTCGCGCCGGACGTCTCGTTCTTCCTGTTCGTGGGCCTGGTCCTGGTGCTCGGCGTCACGGTCGCATACCTGCTAGCGAACCTGGCCGTCTTCCTTTTCTACTGGAGGGAGAAGCGCGACGAGTTCAACTGGATCCTCCATTTCGTATTCCCGCTCGTCTCGTCGGCAGTCCTGATCTACGCCATTTACAAGTCGTTTCCTGCGGCTTCACCGTACGACTTGGCGCCGTACATTGACGGCGCCTGGCTCCTGATCGGGATCCTCATCCTCGTCTACCTGCGCATGCAGGGACGCGAGGAATGGCTGGACAAGGCAGGCAAGTCGATCGGCGAGTCCGTCTAGCTCTGCGACCTCGCGTGGAGTCGTGCCTGGTGGTCCCGATCAACCGGGGCCACTAGGCACTTTTGCATCCGCCACCAGATACTAGGCTGGCGAGACGGCCGAGCTCCGGGCTCGGTGCGTGGAGCCTTCCGGAATGGAATCGCCTGCGGCTGCGGGAATGGTGCGCCGCGGAAAGGAGCACGGTGCCAGCGCTCTTCAACAGCAGCTACTCGCAGGCCGAGCTCATGAAGCGCGTCGGCCGGCTGGAGCAGATCGCCGGAGTTCGCCTGGTGACGGCAGGGGATGGAACCGAACGCGGCGTCCGTTTCCTGGAGTTCCGCACCGGCACCGGCTTCAGCTTCGACGTCGTCGTCGACCGGGCCTTCGACATCGGGCGCTGCGAGATGAACGGGGCGGCCATCGGCTGGATCTCGCCCGTCGGTTTCTCAGGCCCGTGGTTCTCGGAGCCGGAGGGGATGGGCTGGTTCCGCAGCTTCCCGGGTGGCCTGGTCTCGACCGCGGGCCTGGACCACACGTTGATCGGCGGCGAAGACAGCTTCGAGAGCTACCAGCAGCCGCACCTCTTCCCA
>DASSEC010000152.1:0-2031 GCA_035696685.1 Candidatus Limnocylindria bacterium
GGACCTTCTGGTGCGCGGTGCTGAGCTATGAAATGGCGGGGGACTCCGACATCGCCGACCCCGACGGACTGTACCCGCCGGTCTACGTGCAGCAGATGGCCGAGATGCGCACGGGCCGCAACCGCATTCACGTCGACGTCGGCGTCCCGCACGACCAGGCTGAAGCCCGCGTGGCCGCCGCACTGGCAGCCGGCGGCACCCTGGTCAGCGACAGGTTCGCCCCGATGTGGTGGACGCTGGCCGACCCCGAGGGCAACGAGGTCGACCTCGCCACCTGGATCGGTCGCGACTGAACACTGGAAAAGCAACACCGGTCGCCGCATTGCAGCCCGCGCTCGAATCAACCATCGAGGAACAGGACAGCAACGAGCTCGACACCAGCGGTACGCCGCGACCGTGCGTTGTGCGGGCGAGCGCGCAGCGGCAGATGCGGATGGGGCCACGCAAAGTCCTCGGCCGCTTGAGCTCAAGCAAGATCAGCGCTGACATCTGCGGTGACACACAGCCCGCCCGGTCCTATCTGCGTGATCGCGCAAAGAGGCCGCCATGGAGTGAGCGAACGGACCCTTAACGACTGATCTGCTCGACTAGGGCGGGTTCTGGAACAGTCGATTCCAGCCTGCCGGCGGTGGCCATCGCCTGGCCGGCCAGGCCCCAGGCGAAAAGCATGGGCAGCGCCGCGGCTCCCATGGCGATGATGGAGCTGAGCGCCATAAACAAGGGGAGCCACAGCGCGAGCAGCCAGGCTGTCATGCGTGGCCGGAAGCCGCGCCGGAGCAGCGCGATGCCGAGCAGCAGCGACCCCAACAGGCTTATCAGGACGCCAGGTATTCCCAGGAGGAGGAAGGACTGGTCAAGCCAGGGAGTGAAGTAGTCACCCATGACCGAGGCCGTGGCAATCGCCAGCCCGGTTAGCGTGATGCGCCAGGCGATCCGCTCGAACCCGCGTGGGTCACGCTCGCGGCGAACCAGGAACGCGCATGCCGTCGCGGCGAGGAACAGAAGGAGCCAGAGCTTGCCGTACGTGACGTAGACGGTGTCGGGATTAGCCCAGTCGAGCAACGGACGCAGCCGGTCGGCCGCTGGCTCGGCCCACGTTCGCACCACGGCGGACTCCAGATCCTGGCGCCCGTCTGCGGTGGCGAACCGGCTGAGCGCATGGATCGGGGCGAGGACGACGCCCACCCAGGCTCCGAGCCAGGCGCTCCGCCCCACTAGTCGCACCGTACGGTCCGAGACCTGCATGGAAACCTCCAGTTGGTGACCCGGTAGTCCTTCTACCGCCAGCTGCGACGGTAGGGACGGGGAAGTGCCAGGTCGTCAAACCGGAGGCGGATTCATGTCCACCCCGAGATTGACCCACCGCAGCCGCACGGGCCTTAGCCTCGGCTACGTGAGACAAGCCAGCATGGGCCTGCGGCGAGAGGTCGCGCTCCCTGCCGCGCTCGCTGCGTTGGGGACCATCGAGCTGGTCTCATTGCACGTAACGCGACTGGCGCCAGCTGTAGCGGTCGAGGCAGCGGCCTGCGCTCTGCTCGTGTTTCGCAAGCAAAGGACCCTGCTGCTGTGCACCGGCGCGGCCCTGATCCTGATGTCGCTGCCATACTTCGGTCCCGACCTAGACGAGCCGGCGGTCCCGATCCTGATCGTCGCCCTCGCGTCGTTCTCCCTGGCCCGCTACGTCCCGCGGAACCGGGGCCTCATCGGCATGGCCGCGATCTTCCTCGCGCTGGTGGTGACGCAAGAGCTCACCCTGTCGCCCTCGCTGGACCTGTCCGACGTGATGTTCTTGGTCGCGGTCCTCGCGCCGCCGTATGCATTCGGCTGGTTGCTGCGGAGGCTCGCGGATAGTCACGCTACGGAGACCCGGCTCCTCCTGGAGCGTCAGGAAGCGGCGCGCAGTGAGGCAGTGGCCGCTGAGCGGGCGCGGATCGCACGCGAGTTGCACGACGTCTTGGCACACTCCGTCAGTGCGATGGTGGTCCAGGCGGAGGCGGCCTCGGACCTGGTGCCGCGCGCACCAGACCGGGC
>DASSEC010000153.1:0-7975 GCA_035696685.1 Candidatus Limnocylindria bacterium
TCCAGGATGAAGTCGCGGTACAGGTTGTCCATTGGCTCAGGCGCCTCCGCCGAAGATCTGCTGGGTCGCCTTCACCGCGCCGACCAGGGCCTCGACGTCGTCGAGGTCGTTGTAGACGTAGAAGCTCGCTCGGGTGGTGGCCGGGATGTCGTAGCGCAGCATCACCGGCTGCGCGCAGTGGTGGCCGGCGCGCACCGCGACCCCCTCGTGGTCGAAGATGGTGGCCACGTCGTGCGGGTGTGCCTCGTCCAGCACGAAGCTGATGACACCAGCGTGGATGTCGGCGTCGTCGGGGCCCAGACGGCGCACGCCCGGCATCTCGCCCAGCGCCTTCCAGGCCGCCTCGAACAGATAGCGCTCGTGCTCGCGGACGTTGCCCATGCCCAGCGCACTGAGGTAGTCGATCGCCGCGCCCAGGCCCACCGCCTCGGCGATGGCCGGGGTGCCGGCCTCGAACTTCGCGGGCACGGTGTTCCACTCGGCGCCCTCGAGCGTGACGCGCAGGATCATGCTCCCGCCGGTCATGAACGGCGGCATGGCGTCCAGCAGCTCGCGACGGCCCCACAGCGCGCCGATTCCCGAAGGCCCCAGCATCTTGTGGCCGCTGACGGCCAGGAAGTCGCAGTCCAGGGCCTGGATGTCCACCGGCATGTGCGGGGCGGACTGCGCGGCATCGACCAGCAGCAATGCGCCGGCGTCGTGCGCCATGGCCGCGATGTCGGCCACCGGGTTGATGGTGCCCAGCGCATTGCTGACCTGGGCGCAGGCCAGCAGCTTCGGGCGCGTGGCCAGCTTGGCGCGCAGGTCGTCCAGGTCCAGCCGGCCGTCGTCGGTGATGGCCACGTAGTCGAGCGTGGCGCCGGTATCGGCGGCCAGCTGCTGCCACGGCACGATGTTGGCGTGGTGCTCAAGCTGGGTCGTCACGATCCGGTCGCCCTTGCCCACGTTCGCCCGGCCCCAGCTGAAGGCCACCAGGTTGATGGCCTCCGTCGCGTTCCGCACGAAGACGATCTCGCGCTCGGATGGCGCGTTCAGGAAGCCGGCCACCTTGCGGCGCGCCGCCTCGAAGCGGCTGGTGGCGTCCTCCGACAGCTCGTAGATGCCGCGGTGGACGTTGGCGTAGTGATGGGCATAGGTATCGGCCACCGCATCGATGACGACCTGCGGCTTCGGCGCGCTGGCAGCCGCGTCCAGGAAGACCAGCCGCTTGCCAGTGCCCGTCAGCCGCTCGAACACCGGGAAGTCGGCGCGCAGCGCGCTGCCGGAGAACGCCCCGGGGATGGAACGGGCAGCGGGCTGGACGGCCATCGGCGCCAGTTTAGACGTGCTCCGCCACGTGCTCGGCGGCAGCGCCGGCGCCATCGGACCCAGCCACGTCACCATCGGATGCCTCGTCGCCGACTCCCGCGGGCAGGCCAACCCGCTCGCGGACCCAGTCGTAGCCGTTCGCCTCGAGCTGGCGGGACAGCTCCTCGCCGCCGGACATCACGATCCGGCCGTCCAGGAGCACGTGCACGAACTGCGGCTTCACGTAGTTCAGCATTCGCTGGTAGTGCGTGATCATCAGCACCCCCGTCTCCGGCGAGAGGGTCGCGTTGATGCCCTCCGCCACGCTGCGCAGCGCATCGATGTCCAAGCCTGAGTCAGTCTCGTCCAGGATCGCCATGCGCGGCGCCAGGATGGCCATCTGCAGCATCTCCAGGCGCTTCTTCTCGCCGCCGGAGAAGCCGTCGTTCACGTACCGGCTGGCGAACGAGGGGTCGATGTGCAGCAGCGCCATCTTCTCTTCCATCAGCTTGCGGAATTTCGCCAGGGGGATGCCCGTGTACTTGATCGACTCCTGGCCCGACTCGTCGGACGGCTTCGGGTGGTGAACGGCGTTGAAGATGTTCCGCAGGAAGCTCGCCACCGTCACGCCAGGGATGGCGCTGGGGTACTGGAACGCCAGGAACAGGCCCAGCCGCGCTCGCTTGTCGGGTGACAGGCCCAGGGGCGTCGGCCCCTTCAGCAGGTCGACGCCTGCCCAGCTGATGGAACCGGCGTCGACGATGTAGTCGGGGTGGCCCATCAGCGTGTAGGCCAGGCTGGTCTTGCCGGAGCCGTTCGGGCCCATCAGGGCATGGACCTCGCCCTGGGACACATCCAGGGTCAGGCCCTTGAGGATCTTCTTGCCCGCGATGCTCACCTCGAGGTCGCGGATCTGCAGCGTATCGGTCATGGGTTCGGTGTCAGCTCTCCTTGCAGGACGGTCGCGCCGACTTCACGACGCCGGCTGGGATGGTCGGGTTGGCGCCTGGGCCGATGCGGCGGCGCGCGCGGCCGCGGCCCGGGCGGCGTGCTCGGCTACCCGCTTGCGACGGACGGCCAACGGAAACGGAGGCCCGCCAGCGGATAGCGCCACCTCGGCGAGGTTCGTGCCGGACAGCGCGCCCTCGAGCGACTCGTGGACGCGCTGGAAGACGTCGTGCACGCTGCAATCCTGCGGGCGTGCACAGGTCTCCAGGTTGTCGGCGCCGGCGCAGGGCATCTCCAGGATCGGCCCGTCGAGCGCCCGCATGGCGTCCACCAGGCTGATCTCCGCTGCCGGGCGCGCCAGCGCATAGCCGCCGGCCTTGCCGCGGGTCGATGTCACCAGCCGCGCACGGCGCAGGTCGGCGACGAGCTGCTCAAGGTAGGCATGCGGCAGCTTCTCGCTACGCGCCACGGCGGTCAGGGACACCGGCCCGGAACCCTCGGCGCGGGCCAGGGCCACCAGCACGCGGATGCCGTACTCGGCGCGCGTCGAGATCTTCACGGCAGGTCCACCACCACGTCCCCGTCCTCGACATGGACGTCGTAGGCGTTCACCGGCCGCACCGGCGGCAGCGCCAGCACGCGCCCGGAGAACAGGTCGAAGCGGCCGCCGTGGCGCGGGCACTCGACGGCGTCGCCGTCCAGCTCACCCTCGCCCAGCACGCCGCCGTCGTGGGTGCACACGTTGTCGATCGCGCCCCATTCGCCGTCCTCGGTCAGGCCCACGCACAGCGAACGGCCGTCGACCTGCACCACGCGCACCGTGCCAGGCTCCACGTCGGCGGCGGACAGGCCAGTGGCGAAGCCGGATGGGGCGGTGGTCATGCGGCCGCCTCGCCGCCGGCGGTCTCAAGCTCTGAACCGATGCGCCCCGACAGCGCACCAAGCACGGCTGCCTTGATGCGTTCGGACGGGAGCTGCGACACGACCTGCTCGAAGAAGCCGCGCACGATCATGCGCTCCGCCTCCTCCGCGGAGAGGCCGCGCGATTGGGCGTAGAAGCGCTGCACCGGGTCGATGGCCCCCGCCGTCGCCCCGTGGCCGCAGCGCAGGATGTCGTTGGTCTCGATCTCGAGCACGGGGATCGGCTCGGCGCCGGCCTTCGGCGACAGCAGCAGGTTGCGGCACTCCTGGTAGCTGCTGGTGCCCTTGGCTTCCTTCTCGACCCGCGTCACCCCGTAGAACGCGGCGCGCGCCTCGTCGTACAGCGCCGAGAGGTACAGCAGGTCCGAAGTGGTGTGGCTGCCGATCAGGTCCTGCATCGAGTTGATGTCGATGTGCTGCGTCCCGCCGGCCGCGAGCAGGCCCAGCAGCCGTGACGTCCCGCCCTTGCCGGTCATCCGCATGTCGACGCCGAGCTTGGTGGTGGCCGAGCCGATCTCCGCATTCAGCGTGATCACGTTGGCATCCTGCCCCACCTCGACCCGCTGCGCGCCCACGTGCCAGGCGGCGTTACCCAGGCGCTGCAGGCTCGCGTAGCGCACCCTGGCGCCCTGCCCGGCCATGAGGTCCGAGACGCCGCCGAACCAGGTGGGCACCCCGTCGTCCGAGCGGATGTCCTCCAGCAGCGTGACGCTGCTGCCCTCCTCGGCCACGACCAGCGTGATCGGGAACGACGCCGGCGCGCTGCCGAGGTCCACGCTGGCGACCAGCGTCTCGTCGACCTCGACGCCGCGCGGCACGTACAGGAACGTGCCCGACTGCCAGGCGGCGTGGGCCAGGGCCCAGAAGTGCGCCTGGGCGGGCACCGTCTCGCGCCGACCCAGGTGGCGCTCGACCAGCTCCGGCCGCTCGGCGGCCACGCTCGCCAGGTCGCCGAAGACGACGCCGGCCTCGGCAAGATGTGGTGGCAGGTCGAAGGTGCCCGCCGCCGGGACCGCGGCCTCCCTGGCTTCCCAGGGCAGCCCGTCCAGCGACGTGCGGCGCCACTCTTCTTCCTGCCCGCTGGGGGCCGGCGTGGCCTCCAGCCGGGAGTGCCACTCGGCGCGCAGGTTGCGCAGCCAGTCGGCCTCCCGCTCAGCCGGCGCTGCTGCCGGCCGGATCGAATGGTCGATAGCCATCGGCTAGCCGACCGCCCCTTCCATCTGGAGCTGGATGAGGCGGTTCATCTCGACCGCGTACTCCATCGGCAGCTCCTTGACGATCGGCTCGATGAAGCCGTTGACGATCATGGCGGACGCCTCGGCCTCGGACAGCCCGCGGCTCATCAGGTAGAACAGCTGCTCGCTGCCGACCTTCGAGACCGTCGCCTCGTGCCCGATCGTCACGTCCTCCTCGTCGATCTCCATGTACGGGTAGGTGTCGGACCGTGCCTCGTCGGAGAGGATCAGCGCGTCGCAGCGCACCGTGGACTTCGACTTCGCGCAGCCCGGATAGACCTTGACCAGGCCGCGATAGCTCGTTCGACCGGTGCCCTTGGAGATGGACTTGGAGGTGATCAGGCTGGTCGTGTTCGGCGCGGCGTGGATGACCTTGCCGCCGGCATCCTGGTGCTGGCCGTCGCCGGCGAAGGCGATGCTCAACACCTCGCCGTGCGCCCGCTCGCCCAGCAGGTAGATGGACGGGTACTTCATCGTCAGGTGCGAGCCCAGGTTGCCGTCCACCCATTCCATCACCGCGTCCTCGTAGGCCACGGCCCGCTTGGTGACGAGGTTGTAGACGTTGTGGCTCCAGTTCTGGATCGTGGTGTAGCGGACGCGCGCGCCCTTCTTCACGATGATCTCGACCACGGCCGAATGCAGGCTCGCCGTCGAGTAGGTCGGCGCGGTGCAGCCCTCCACGTAGTGAACGCTGGAGCCCTCGTCGGCAATGATCAGCGTCCGCTCGAACTGGCCCATGTTCTCGGTGTTGATCCGGAAGTAGGCCTGCAGCGGCAGCTCCACGTGCACGCCCTTCGGCACGTAGATGAAGCTCCCGCCACTCCACACCGCCGTGTTCAGCGCCGCCAGCTTGTTGTCATTGGCCGGGATCACCGTTCCGAAGTACTCGCGGAAGATGTCCTCGTGCTCGCGGAGGCCCTGGTCGGTGCCCATGAAGATCACGCCCTGGGCTTCGAGCTCGGAGCGGATGTTGTGATAGACGACCTCCGAGTCGTACTGCCCGCCCACGCCGGCCAGGTACTTCTTCTCCGCCTCCGGAATGCCCAGCCGGTCGTACGTTCGGCGGATGTAGTCCGGCACGTCGTCCCAGCTCTGCACCGACTTCCCCGTCCCGGTGACGTAGTAGTAGATGTCCTGGAAGTCGATGCCGGTCATGTCGCCGCCCCACGTCGGCAGCGGACGGGACTCGAAGTGGCGGTACGCCTTGAGCCGCAGCTTCGTCATCCACTCCGGCTCGTCCTTGATGCGGCTGATCTCGGCCACGACGTCCGCATCCAGCCCCTTCTTGAACAGGGGCAGCGGCTGCTCCTCGTCGTGCCAGCCGTACTTGTAGCTGTCGGGAATCTGCTTCAGGGCCGGGTTGGGGATGGCCATGGTTCCTCGCGTTCGGGTCGTGCGTGCGTGCAGTCGGTAAATCCCGACTCAGCGGGTCGGCTTTGTGGTCACATTGTGCCTCAATCACCCTCGGCGGTCAACGCGCGAGGGAGCTCCCGGGGGCCACCCGTCCAGCGCCGCGCGGCGCGGTCAGGGCCGCGCGCATCAAGCGCGGGAAGCAGCGAGCGCCGCGAACCGGTCCAAGCTGGCGCCCGTCTCGACCAGGACGCGTATCTCTTCCACGCGGAGCAGCGAGTCGATAATGGCGACCTGCGCCACGCGCCCGTCGACCAGGTACGCCCAGCCGCCGGCCAGCGGCACGATCTCGTCCCAGCTCGGCGCCCAGCCGACTACGTCCAGCTTCGCGCCGGCGAACTCGGAGAAGACCCACGGCGCCCGGCGCGGCGTGAGCGGTTCGCCCAGCATCGCCAGGGCCGCTCGCTCGCCGGACTCGCGCGCGGCGTGCCAGTGCTCGACCCGGGCGCCATCCCGCGGCCGCGCGACGTCGCCCGCGGCGTAGATGCCCTCGGCGGAGGAGCGCTGCGCGTCATCGACCACGATGCCGTTGTCCACCACCAGGCCGGCGCGCTCGGCCAGCTCCACGCGCGGGGTGACGCCGACGCCGGCAACCACGAGGTTCGCATCGAGCCGCTCGCCCACCAGGCGGACGCCGGATGGCGTCACCGATTCGCAAGTTGCGCCGAGCCGCAGCTGGACCCCAGCCGCGGCAAGTCGCGCGGCCGCCCAGTCACTGACCTCGGGGCCGAACGCCCCGCCCCACAGCGAGCCGGCGACCTCGACCACCGTCACCGACAAGCCGCGTGCCACCAGCGAGCCGGCGACCTCCACGCCGATGAACCCGCCACCGATCACCGCCGCGCGGTCGCCGGCGACGGCCAGGCTACGAATACGTGCCGAGTCGTCCAGCGTGCGCAGGAGCATGGCGGCCTGGCCGCCGGGGATCTGCGGCGCCCGGGGAGCGGCACCGGTCGCGATCAGGCACCGTCCGAAGGCCACCTGCATCCCGTCGGCGAGGGTGGCCCGGCGGCGGCCCGCGTCCAGGTCAACCACGCGCCTTGCCAGGGCCAGCTCCACCTCCCGCCGCGCATACCACGAGCGTGGCTCGGCCAGCGCCAGCTCAGGCGGCAGGTCGGCCTGGAGCAGCTCCTTGGACAGCGGCGGGCGGTTGTACGGGGGCGTGGCTTCATCCGAGACGAGCACGATCGAGCCGGCGAACCCATGCCGGCGCAGCGTCCGTGCGCAGCGCGCGGCAGCAACCCCGCCGCCGATGAGCAGCACGTCGACCGAGCGCGGCTCCATCGGCCCATGCTACGGCGCGGACCATTGACAAGCCGCAACCCGCATCGGTACCGTCGCGCAAGCCGCCGCGTACCGGCGGGCGTACGCAGATGAAAGGAGCGAGCCCGATGACCACCGTCGTTTCGGCGCGCCCGCATCTGCCCGAGGATCGTCCCAGGCCCTGACCGGCAATGAACCGCCTCAGGCACTCGACGGGCGCGTGTCACCCGATTGACCGATTCGCCCTCGAGTGGAGATCCAACCTTGGCCCTCATGCCTGCTCACGCGAGCGTCGCCATGACGCCCGCGACCGTGAACGGAACCATCCTGCGTGCCCAATCCGGCTTCTATGCCGTCCTGGCCGATGACGGCAGCATCGTCACCGCGCAGCTGCGCGGCCTGCTGAAGAAGGAACGCCAGGCGACCGACCTGGCCGTCATCGGCGACCGGGTGCGCGTCGCGCTGCAGCCCGACGGCAATGGCGCCATCGAGCACGTCGAGGAGCGCACCAGCAAGTTCAGCCGCCGGCAACCCGGCCCACGCGGCGTCTGGAAGGAGGACCTGCTGGTCGCCAATGTCGACCGCGTACTGGTCGTCTTCGCCTGCGCGGACCCGATGCCGCACGTCCGCATGCTCGATCGCTTCCTGGTGGTGGCCGAGCACAACGAAGTGCCGGCCACCATCGTGGCCAACAAGGTCGACCTGGTCGGGCTGGAGGCGGCCCGCGCCGTGTTCGACGCCTACGAGCGGATCGGCTATCCCGTCCATTACGTCTCCGCGCGCGAGGGGATCGGCGTGGAGGAGCTGGCTGACGACCTGGCGGGCCGCGTCAGCGTGGTGACCGGCCCATCCGGAGTCGGCAAGTCGACGCTGCTCAACGCGATCCAGCCGGGCCTGCGGATCGAGACCGG
>DASSEC010000154.1:0-4192 GCA_035696685.1 Candidatus Limnocylindria bacterium
GCGAGTGGCTGCCGAGCAGCTTCCCCGGATCGAACCTCAAGACCGTCCTGGGTCTCGACCTGCAGGGTGGCGTTCGGGTGACCCTCAACGTCCAGCCTCTGCCCGGCCAGACCGTCACCGCGGACCAGGTCGAAACGGCGCGCAACATCATCGAGCGACGCGTCAGCGGCATCGGCGTCAGCGAGCCGCAGGTTCGCACCGAGCAGGGCAACGACGGCAGCCGGCGGATCGTGGTGGAGGTCCCCGGCGTCGACAACGAGCAGCAGGTCCGCCAGCTGGTCGGCTCCACGGGGCAGCTGCAGTTCATCGATCCCAAGAGCGAGGACCTGTCCAACGGGCAGGACGTCGCGCCGCTGCTGGCCGACGGAAAAGTCGCCGAGCTGTTCAACGGAGGGGAGATCGATCCCACCAGCGTGGCCCCCACCACCGACCAGGGACAGCTGGCGGTGCAGTTCAGCCTCAAGAGTCGTGGTTCGCAGATCTGGTGCGAGTACACGACCACCCACGTCAACAAGCCCGGCCCGATTGCGCTCGACGGCAAGGTCATCACCACGCCCAACATCCAGGGCGCGATCTGCGGCGGGACAACGGTCATCACGGTCGGTGGCGTCGGCCAGGCGGCCGAGACCGAGCGCACGAACCTCTACAACACGCTCCGCTTCGGCGCGCTGCCCGTTTCGCTGCAGGAGCAGGGCTTCGACCGGGTGGAGCCGACGCTCGGTGCCGACTTCCTGGCCCAGGCGCTGGTGGCGGGCGGCATCGGCCTGCTCCTGGTGCTGATCTTCATGATCGCGTTCTATCGCCTGCCTGGCGTGCTGGCCGCCATCGCCCTGGTCTTCTACACGCTGGTCAACTACGCGGTCTTCCGGCTGATCGGCGTGACCTTGACGTTGGCCGGCGTGGCGGCGTTCATCCTGAGTATCGGTATGGCGGTCGACGCCAACATCCTGATCTTTGAGCGGATGAAGGAGGAGATTCGCGCCGGCAAGAGCCTCCTGCCCGCCATCCATTCCGGCTTCAACCGTGCCTGGTCGAGCATCCTGGACTCGAACGTGTCCTCGCTGCTGGTGGCCAGCTGGCTGTACTGGCAGGGAACCACCGTGGTGCGGGGCTTCGCGCTGGTGCTGATCATCGGCGTGCTGATCTCCATGTTCAGCGCCGTGACGCTCACCCGGACGATGCTCGAGTACGTCGTGCGCACCGACTGGGGTCGTCGGCTCGAGCTATACCACGTGGAGCGCTGAGACCTTGTTCGACATCGTCGGCCGTCGCCGCTGGTACTACCTGCTCAGCGCGCTGCTCACCGTTCCCGGCCTGGTCTTCGTATTCCTGGGCGGCCTGAAGCCGTCCGTCGATTTCACCGGGGGCACGGTGTGGCAGGTGCGCTATGCCACCGATCCGTCGCCTGACGCGGTCCACGCCGCGCTGGTCGAGCTTGGCCACCCGGAGACCGTCGTTCGGCGGCTGAGCGACAACTTCCTGGAGATCCGGAC
This sequence comes from Candidatus Limnocylindria bacterium, assembly GCA_035696685.1. GTDB lineage: Bacteria > Chloroflexota > Limnocylindria > QHBO01 > QHBO01 > DASSCW01. The sequence continues at coordinate 1,494 of DASSEC010000154.1, forward strand.
CGCCGCCATCGGCCTGCTGCCGCCGCCCACCCCGATTCCCAGCTTCTCCACCGCGCCAACGCCCGGCGCATCGGCCAGTGGGTCGGCAGCGGCCAGCCGCACGCCGAAGCCCACCGCATCACCGACGCCGGCGCCCACGCCCACCGCCGTGGCCTCAGCCGGCGCGTCATTTGCCCCGATTCCCGACAACACGCAGTTCGCCAGGATCGAGGCGCGCCTGGAGGATCGCTTCGGCGCGCCGGTTGGCGGCCGTCCACGCAGCGTGACGACGATCGGGCCGTTGATCGGGGCGGAGCTGATCCGCTCGTCGCTGATCCTGATCATCGTCGGGGAGATCGTGATCATGATCTACCTCGCGATCCGGTTCGGCATCCGCTTCGGGGTGGCGGCCATCATCGCGCTCCTTCACGACGTGCTCGTGGTGGTGGGCATGTTCGCGATCCTGGGCTACTTCTTCGGCCTGGAGTTCGACGCCCTGTTCGTGACGGCGCTGCTCACCATCATCGGCTTCAGCGTCCACGACACCATCGTGGTGTTCGACCGCATCCGCGAGAACCGGGTGCGGCATGCCGGCGAGCCGTTCGGCGCGATCGTCAATCACTCGATCCTGCAGACCATCGGGCGCTCGATCAACACCAGCCTCACGGTGGTGGTGACGCTCAGCGCCCTGCTCCTGCTGGGCCCGCTGAGCATCCGGACGTTCACGCTGGCGCTGCTGATCGGCGTGGTGAGTGGGACCTACTCATCGATCTTCAACGCCAGCCAGCTGCTCGTGACCTGGTACGAGTGGGATGCCAGCCGCCGCTCGCGACGATCGGGATCACGCGCCGTCCGCCCGCTGAGCCGATAACGACCGCGCGATAACGCCGGAGTAAGGCGGCGGTAAGCCGGCCGCGGCTACCATGTCGACCGTGATCGGTCCGCGACTGGCGTGGCAGCTGCCCGAGCCACTGCTCGATCCGCCGGCCTTCACCGGCTTCGGCCGCCCGATCGCAACACTGCTGGCCCGCCGCGGGTTCCGCGACGACGCCCAGCTGACCGCGTTCCTCGAGGCCGGGGAAGCGTCCCTGCACGACGTGTCCCTGATGGCCGATGCCGACGTCGCCCTTGACCGCCTGGAACGGGCCCTGGACGCCGGCGAGCGGATCGCTGTCTGGGGCGACTACGACGCCGATGGCATGACCGCGGTGGTCGTGTGGTCCATCGCGCTCCGCGCGCTCGGGGCGGTGGCGGTACGCCATGTCCCGGATCGGCTGGCCGAAGGCTACGGGCTGTCGAATGCCGGCCTGGAGCGACTGGCGGCCGCGGGGGTGACGCTGGTCGTCACGAGCGATTGCGGCGTGGTGAATGTCGACGAAGTCGAGCACGCGCGGACACTCGGCGTGGACGTCATCGTTACCGATCACCACCTTCCCGCCGGCGGCTTGCCGCGAGCGGTGGCAGTGGTCGACCCGCATCGGCGGGACTGCAGCTACCCCGACCCGGACCTGACCGGTGCTGGCATTGCGTACAAGCTGGCGTCTGCGCTGCTCGCCAGGCGCGGAGGCACCGCGGCGGACCTGGCGGGGGTGGCCGCCATCGGGACCGTTGCCGACCTGGCTCCCATGACCGGGGAGAGCCGCGCGATCGTGGGACTGGGGCTCTCCGAATTGGCGCGCACGGAACGGGCCGGGCTGCGAGCGCTCCTGGCGCGGGCCTGCAACGTTCCGGAGCGGCCGACGCCGCGCGACCTGGGCTTCGGCGTGGCGCCGCGGATCAACGCGGCCGGACGGATCGCGGAGGCGGAGCTGGCCATCTCGCTGATGCTGGCCGAGGACCCCATCGAGGCCGAGCGCCTCGCCGCCGAGCTCGAGGCCGTTCACCGGACTCGTCGCGAGATGACGTCCGCGGCGGTGGCCGAGGCGCTCCTAATTGCGGAGTCCCTCCCCGGGGAGGGGCCACTGGCGATCCGGCATGACGAGTGGGCGCCGGGCATCGTGGGGTTGGTCGCCGGTCGGCTGTCGGATCGGCTGGGCCGCCCGGTCGCCGTCGCCGGCGCCATCGGCGACGAGCTGCGCGGATCGGTTCGGGCGCCCGGCGACTTCCATGCCGCCGCGGCGCTGGAGGCCTGCGCCGACTTGCTCCTGAAGCGGGGCGGCCATGCCGCCGCCGGCGGCTTCAGTGTCGCGTCCGAGGGCTGGCAGCCATTTGCGGATCGATTCTCCGCGCTGGGCCGGCCGTTTCCACCCGAGGCGGGCGCGCGCCGGCCGGTCCTGGGGGCGATCACGGTGGACCTGGTGCTGCCGGCCGCTTATCTCGGCTGGGGGCTGGTCGAGGAGATCGCCAGGCTTGCACCCTTCGGACCTGGCCACGTGGAGCCCATCCTGGCGGTAACGGGCTTGCGAGTAGGTGACGCGCGGCGCATCGGCCCCGACGGGAAGCACCTGGCGCTGCGCATGCTTCGTGGCACTGAGACGTTCGATGCGGTGGCCTTCGGCGACCCCGCGGACCGGCCGCTGCCGGAGGAAGGAGCCAGGCTGGACCTGGTTGGCACCCTGGAGCGCGACACGTTCCAGGACCAGCCACGGCTGAGGATTCGCGTCGAGGACTACGCCACGGCCGATGGCTCGCCGCTCGCCGCTCGCCGCCACGCGCTGCCGCGGGAGCCCGTGCCCATCGTCGTCGGCACCGCGCAGGCCGCCGGATGACGCCAGCCGTCG
>DASSEC010000155.1:0-2209 GCA_035696685.1 Candidatus Limnocylindria bacterium
ACTCCTCCTCGCTGGTCTCCAGCACGCCCTTGGCGACCATGATCCCCGCGTTGTTCGACAGGATGTCGATGCGCCCGAACGCGTCCATCGCCTGGGCCACCAGCCGGTCGACATCGGCCTTCTGCGATACGTCGGCCGCAATCGCAACCGCCTCGCCGCCGGCGCTGCGGATCTCGTCCACCACCTCGGCCGCTTCCGCCGACTTGCGCTCGTAATTGGCGACGATCCTGGCACCCTCGGCGCCGAAGCGCAGGGCAATGGCGCGTCCGATCCCTCGCGAGGCGCCCGTGACGATGGCCACCTTGCCGGCCAATCGGTCCCCTGACATCACTCCTCCTTGGGCGCTTCCATAGGGGCTTCCTTGCGCGCGTCGAGCGCATCCATCTTCGACACCTTGCGTGCCGAGTCGCCGCCCTGGAACTCGGCCGCCAGCCAGTGGTCAACCAGGATGTCCGCGACCTGCGGCGCCACCACGCGTGCTCCGAGGCACAGGACCTGCGCGTTGTTGGATGCGCGCGCCCGCTCGGCGGAGTACGGATCCGCGACGTTCGCCGCGCGCACGCCGGGCACCTTGTTGGCGGTGATGGCCATGCCGATGCCGGTGCCGCATACCAGGATCGCCCGCTCGAAGCGGTCGGCCGCAACCTCCTGCGCGACCACCACGGCCACGTCGGGGTAGTCGACCGGGGTCTCATCGCCCACCCCGAAGTCGACGACCTCGTGCCCCAGCGCTTCGAGGTGACGCTTGACCGACTCCTTGAGCGGCAGCCCGAGGTGATCGGCGCCGACCGCGATCTTCATGTGACTACCTCCTGGCCGATCCCCGCGGTCGCCAGCCGCGCGAAGTTGCGCGCATCAAGAGCGTATCGCCCGACGAACAGGCCCTCCACGCCGGGCTCGGCCAGCAGCGCCGGCGCCGCGTCGGCATCCACGCTCCCGCCGTAGATCACCGGCGGCCGATCAGCGCCGGCACGTCGACCGAGCCACTCCGCCAATGCCCGATGCACCTGGCCCACCATGGCCGGGTCCGCGGCGACAGCTCCCTCGCCGATGGCCCACCACGGCTCGTAGGCGACGATCACCCGCTGCAACTCGTCCGCGGCCACGCCCTCGAGGCTCGCCTCCAGGTCGCGAAGGAGGAACGTGAGCGTCTCGTCGACCGGCGCCGGACGCGGCTCGCCGACGCAGAGGAGCGGGCGCATGCCCCAGCGCAGCACCGCGCGCGCCTTGCGCGCGATCAGGTCCGGCGTCTCACCATGGTCGCGCCGCCGTTCGGAGTGGCCGATCTCCACGATGGTGCAGCCCAGGTCGGCGAGCATCGAGGCTGCGACATCGCCGGTGTGCGCCCCCGCCTCGTCCGGGCTGACGTCCTGGGCGCCCCACGCGATCGTGGTGCCGGCGAGCCGCTCGCGCGCCACCCAGATGGCGGTGAACGGCGGCAGCACGAACAGCTCGCGGTCGGTCATGGCACCGGCGAGAGGCAGGAATTCGTCGAACCAGGCGCCCGCTTCCGTGGCGGTCAGGTTCATCTTCCAGCTGGTGCCGATGAGGGGACGCATCGGTGCCGACGATAGCACCGGCCGTGCTTGACGGCGCTGCCACAATCGTGGCACCCACGACCCCCGGTCCTCGGCGAAGGGTGTCTCGCTGCGGGGCTCGCTCACCGGCGGGGGCCAGGCCACGACGGTAGGAGATGGCAATGGAACGGGGCAGCGAGCCGACCCACATCTCGCAGATTGCGATGGTGGTCCACGATCTCGACGCGAGCATGAAGATGCTCCACGACACGCTGGGCTGGGGACCATGGAACGTCTACGAGCACGTCCCGCCCAAGCTGCATCACACGCATCTGCGCGGCGAGGACGTCGCCTTCTCGATGCTCGGCGCCGAGTGCGAGGTGCAGCCCGGGCTCGTGTTCGAGCTCGTCCAGCCGCTGGACGGCCCGAGCATCTACAAGGAGCACCTGGAGAAGTACGGCGAGGGCGTGCAGCACATCGCCTGCATGATGCATTCGCAGGCGGACTCGGACGAGTTCAAGAAGGAGTGGCAGGCCCGCGGCGCCAAGGTGCTGATGGGCGGCCGCATCGGCGACACCATCGAGTTCTATTACCTCGACACCGAGCCGATGCTCAAGTTCGTGCTCGAGTCGGGCAGCGGCCACGCCATCGACCTGACCCCGGTCCGGACCTACCCGCCTTCCTGACCCGGC
>DASSEC010000156.1:0-4081 GCA_035696685.1 Candidatus Limnocylindria bacterium
GGCTTCACGACCAGCTTCATCAATCCCACCGACACGTCGATCAGCGCGCGGAGCTGCTCGGGCGTCTCGTCGGTGTGGGCGAAGTAGCGCGCCAGCAGCTGCAGGATCAGCTCGTAGGTCGCGTTCAGCAGGTCCGCGCAACGGGCGGTGAATCCATGGCCGATGAGATTCACCTCCTGCCCGGTCGCCGGTGGGCGGACGTGGGCCAGGATCACGGGACGGGCCGGCTCGAAACCGGACTCCCGCTCGCGGATGGCCAGGTACTCGTCCAGGATCCGCACCAGCCGTCCGAAGTGCGCGTCGCGCCAGTCGCCCCGCGCGCCCTCGCCCTGCTCGACGATGACGTCAATCGCCGCCCGCGCCGACGCCAGGTCCGTCACGGCACGCAGCTCGTCGAACTCAAGGTCCGCGTTCGTGGCCTGCGCTCCCCTGGGGCCGATGAACAGGCGGTCCTCCCCCATTCGCTCCGCCAAACTGGTGAACCCATCCTCGATGGACCGATACAGATGCCCCACCGTGCCGAAGTCCTGGAGGTGCGGCCCGATCTCATCGGCTTCGTCATGCGGCAGCTCGCGGGCCTTGGCCAGTGCCGCGAAGCCCTCCTGGTCGGCCATGTCCATGCCCTCCGGCCGCTCCAGGAAGGCGAAGTGGCGCAGCGCGGCCTCGCTGAACGGCAGGAGGGCCATCTGGACGTTGGCCGGCATCGCGGCCGGCGGCAGCGGGAAGTTGGGCCTCCCCAGCCGCGGCGCGGCACCGATGCTGTTCAGGAGGTTCTGGACCAACGCCAGGTGCAGCATCTCCTGCTCCCCGATGTGCAGCAACTCCCGCCTCCACTGCACGACGTTCGGCAGCAGGTCCTCCGGCACACCCTCGCGCGCGTCGTCCTTGAGCGAGAACGCCGCGTACAGGTACTGGCACATCACCAGGTGCTCGAGCTCGGCGGCCTTGCCCAAGGTGTAGATGAGCGCCTCGCGATGCGCGATCACCATCGGCCGCTCCGGGTCGGGCGCATGGCCCTCCCGCGTGGCGAGCACGTGCGCCAGGCGCCCCTGCGGCCCGCTCGGCGCGTCCGGCGGCTGGGCCTGCCGCTGTTGAGCTTGCTGCTCTTCGACCGTCACGTTCGCCAGTCTAGTCAGGCGTCGTCCGGAAGGGGTTTGTCCCAGTCGGCAAGGCTGGGCTCAGTCTCCGGGACCATGAACGAGGCCGCGAACAGCGCCAATCCCAGTGGCGTCATGTGAAAGAGGGGCATGTCGAAGTTGAGCGTGGCCAGTACGAAGCACACGATCGCTGCGACCCGGAGGATGCCGCGGAGCCCAACGGTCATCGGTTCCTACTCGTGGGGAATATGGACCGTCGCATGGTAGGCGGCCGCTCCCGTGAAGAAGTCGCGAACCCAGGTTGCGAACTCATCCGCGCAAACGTCCACAACCTTTCCGTGCCCCGCACCCTCACACCACTCCGCGTCCACCGGCGTGCCGCCCGCCGCCGCATCGGCAATCAACTGCCGCGTGCGTTCGGGCAGGTCTTCGACGTCGGCGGTGCCGTGCGTGATCAACAGCGGCCGGGCGCCGACGTCCGCCAGCGCATCGGCCGGATCGGCGTCGCCCACGTTCTGGCCGCTTCGAACCCACGCGCCGATGAAGATCGCCCAGGTGCCTGGATACGACGGCTGGCCGGCGTCCCGGAGGCGCTTCTCGAACTGGAAGCGCACACGCGTGTGCATGGAGTCGAGCGCCAGCGCCCTGATGCGGTCATCGGTTCGCGCTTCGGTGATCGCCGTCGCCGCGCCCATCGAGTTACCCAGCACGCCCAGCCAGCTCGGCTGCTTCTCGCGCTCCAGCCAGTCGACGACCGCCCGCAAGTCCTTTTGCTCGAGCACCCCGTACGTCGTTTGGGTGCCGGTCGACCGTCCGCTGTTGCGCAGGTCGAAGGCCACGAGGTTGAAACGCTCGTGCAGGCCGGCTCCATAGCGCAGGATGCCCGACTTGTTGTCGGCGTAGCCATGGACCAAGACGACCGTTGGGCCGGTTGGGCCGGCGCCATTCGCGGACGGGATGTACCAGCCGGCGATGCGAACGCCATCGTTGGTCACGATCTCGTCGCCTGCTGACGCACCCTGCGAGGCGCAGTTCTTCATGTCAGGGTTGTCGGCCTTCAGGTTGGCGTCGTCGGCGCGGTCGTAGTTGATCGCCTCGTATGTCCAGCCGAGCTGCACGTCCGGCGTGCGGCAGTCGCGGCTGCGGGATTCGTCGACGCTCACCGCCTTGCGCGATCCCTCGTACCCCACGTAGCTGGTGTAGCCGATGCCCGCCACCAGCGGCAGCATCACCAGGACGAGCAACAGGCGTCTCATGGCAAGGCCAGCTGAGCAGTCCCCTGGGCGCGGATCGCCACCCATGCGGCGGCCAGCCCAAGCAGCAGCGGCACCACCCCGATGATGATGCCAACGAGGTCGGGCGCCGACTGGTTGTAGTACATGTTGAGCCACCAGACCGTCGCCATGGGTGCGGCCGCCACCGCCACGCCGATGACCGCGCCAACCCAGACCACGGCTCGCGACAGCGCATCCGAATGCCCGATTCGCAGCGCCGTGATCATGAGGACGGCGCCTGCCAGAAGGCCCAGCATGATCGGCAGGATCCCTACGTAGACCTCGCACGTGACGCCGCCGGGCAGCGGGGCGCCAAAGGGATCGAGCTGGAAGTCGGACTGCGAGAAGCGCAGGACGCAACCGGCGTTGGCCGCGTTGATCGCGCCGATGATGTTCCGAATGGCGACGCCGAAGGCCAGGATGGCGACGATGGCGTAGAAGGCCCGCGCAGCAAGAACAGCCGACCGAGACACGGCTTCATGACCTCCGCTCGTTCGATCGCTGCGATCACGATCCGCGCGGCATCATCCGGCGTCCAGTGCCATTCGTCGCCCGGCGACCGTCCACTTGTCCCAGGCCTGCGCCGCGGCACACGCAGGTCGCGTTCAGGCCTCAGCGGGCGCTGTTCGAGTCCCCGTCGGTGTCCTCGCCGCCTCCCTCCCAGGCGGTGGGCGCCACGCTGGCCGGCTCCTCCGCCAGGTGGCTCGCCTCGACCATGGTGGGTTGGCCGTCGCGCTCCTTCCAGCGTGTCTCCAGGCGGATCGCTCCCCCGTCGCCGGTCAGGGCCAGCACGGCCCGGAAGCCGGTGCCGGTCATCTCGGCAGACTCGATCGCAGCCTCGGTGAGCGGCAGCGGGAGCATGGCCACGATCGGCCCCAGGCTCTGCTGCAGCTCGCGGCTCATGACCTGCGACGCCCTCCCGATATCCCCCGCCAGCAGCGCGTCGCACAGCTCCTGCGCGCGCCCGCGAACGTTCTGCTCATCCATGAAACCGCCAGCGGCTGCACGCCGCGTGCCGCCACGCCGCACGACTGGTACTGGTTCTCGCGCACGACCGGGACCAATTGGCTACCGATTCTGGGAACGGGCTGAGGGCGTATCGGCTCAGACAAGGTGAGAAGCGGCCGACTGCCCGGCAATGACCGACGGACGCCCAGCCATCATTCATTCAAGGAGCACCCATGCGACTCAAGGACCCAACCAATTCGCGGCTGAAGGCCATCCTGATGGCCGTGGCCGGCACCGCGGTCATCGCGGCAGCTCCGGCATTCGCGCACAGCGCGCCGGGATTCTTCGGCAGCAGCCAGGAGGTCACCCCGCCCGCGGCCGATGACCAGGCGGGCGACGAGGTGGACGGCTGGGACGTCAGCGGCAGCGAGGACCTGGCCGACGAGACCACCCCGGAGGCCGGTGGCGACCCGGCCGACACCGAGGACCAGGCCGACCAGGGCGACACCAACGACGACCAGGGCAAGGACAAGGCCAAGGATTCGTCCAACGACCAGTCCGGCGCCAGCGACCCGGCCGACACCGAGGACCAGGCCGACCAGGGCGACAACAACGACGACCAGGGCCAGGACGAAGACACGTCCGAGGATTCTGGCGACGCCCATGACGGCGACAACGAGGATCAGGCCGGCGACGAGGACTCGAGCGAGCACGACGGTGACTCCGAGGACTCGGGCGACGAGGACTCGAGCGAGCACGACG
>DASSEC010000157.1:0-10430 GCA_035696685.1 Candidatus Limnocylindria bacterium
GCCGATCCGCGGAGAGGCGCGCTTCCTGTCCGCTGATCCGTTGTGCATCGAGGTTCGCGACAACGAGGGTGAGCCACGGCAGCTGGAGGCCGGCGCGGTCGTGCTGTCGGTCGGTTCACATTCGCGCATTCCATCGCTGCCCGGACTGGAAGAGGCCGGCCACTGGACCAACCGCGAGGGCACCGGCCTGCGTGACCTGCCCGATGGGGTCGTGGTGCTGGGCGGCGGGCCGAGCGGGCTGGAGCTGGGCCAGGTCTACGCCCGCTATGGCGTCCCGGTCACGCTGGTCCACCCACATGACCGCGTGAACGACCGCGATCACCCGCGCAGCTCGCGCGTGCTGGCGGACGCACTGCGTCGCGACGGCGTCGACCTGCGGTTCAACGCGCGCGCCATCGGCGTGCGTGCGCACGCCGGAACGGGTGGCCGGCACGTGGTGGAGCTGTCGGACGGGACCGCGGCCGAAGGCGCAGCGCTGCTGATGACCATCGGCCGTGACGTGCCGTTCGATCGGCTGAACCTCGGCGCCGTCGAGCTGGAGGCGAGCAACGGCCGCGTCCATGTCGATGACGAGCTGCGGGCGGCGCCCGGCATCTACCTCGCCGGCGACGCCGCCGGGCCGGAGCTGCACACGCACACGGCGCATTACCAGGGCGAGATTGCCGCGCGCAATGCCCTGGGCGCGCATGTCAGGCCGGACCTGCGCGCCATCCCGCGAGCGATCTACACCGACCCGGAGACCTCGTCGACGGGATTACTGCTCGAGCAGGCCCAGGAACGCGGGATCGACGCGAAGGAATACACGGTCGACCTGTCGAAGACGGCCAGGGGCGAGACGGCGGAGGCGGCCGGACACGTCACGATCGTGGTTGACCGGGGAGCCAAGACCCTGGTCGGCGCCTTCATGGCGGGGCCGGGCGTCTCGGAGGCGATCCACGAGGCGGTGCTGGCGGTCAAGCTCCAGACGCCGCTCCCCGTCCTGGCCGACACGATCCACGCCTTCCCCACGGTCGCGCGCGCCATGGGCAGCCTCTTCATCCAGGCGCACAAGGAGCTCGGCTAGGTCCCGACTACTCGGGGAACTCCTCGGGATGGAAGGCATAGGCCCACATGCTGTCGGGGTTGATGCGGAACAGGACCACGGTCCCCCAGGAGTAGGGATCCGACTCGTACTGCGCAACCCAGGCAGCGTGGATCCCCCCGTGATCGGGATGTTCGGGGGTGAGCCACTCGACGCTGCCGTTCACGACCACGGCTATCCGGTCCCCATCCATGTGCACGGCCGAGCAGGCCGGGTTGCGGCGCAGGTGCTTGACCTTCGTCGCCTCCACGCCCGTGCTCAACGTGAAGCGGCCGTGGATGAACAGCGCGTCGAGCGGCGAGACCCGGGGAAGACCCTTCGACGTCACCGTGGCGAAGGCGACGTGCTTGGTTCCCTGGAGATATCGGGTCACCTGCCGGGCTGACAGCCGTCGCTCCGGCGTGACGATGGCCAGCATGTGGGGATTGGCACGTGCCAGGTGCGCCTCGAACAGGGCGTCGAGCTGGGCGAGCTCGGCATCGGTCTCGAACATGCGCACAGGCTAGCCCGCTAGCATCCGGCGCCGATGGACCAGGTGCTGCTCCTCGCCCTGCTCTTCCTGGTCGCCGCGGTCCTGTACGGGATGGTCGGCCACGCCGGCGCGTCCGCGTACCTGGCGATCATGGCGTTGCTGGGCGTGGGGCCGGACGTCATGCGGCCGACGGCGCTGGTGCTCAACATCCTGGTCGCCAGCATCGTCTCGCTGCGTTTCGGGCGAGCCGGGTTCGTGAAGCCGCTGGCCGCGCTGCCGTTCCTGGCCGGCTCGGTACCGGCGGCCTTCCTGGGTGGAGCGATCAGCCTGCCGGGCGAGGTCTACCGGCCGCTCGTTGGCGCCACCCTGCTCGTCGCGGCGTTTCGCTTCGGCGCGACGGCGGCCCGCGCGGGGGACGAGTTCCCGCCACGCTTCCCGGCGCTGCTCGGGGTGCTGAGCGGGGCGGTGATCGGTCTGCTTGCCGGCCTCACCGGCACCGGCGGCGGCATCTTCCTGACGCCGCTGATGATCGCGGCCGGCTGGTCGAGCACTCGGTTCGCAGCGGGCACGTCCGCCCTGTTCATCCTCGCGAACTCGATCTCCGGGCTGGCCGGCAACTTCGGAGCGGTAGGGCACGTGCCGAGCGCCGTCCCCATCTGGCTGGTGGCGGTGGCGATTGGCGGCGCCATCGGCTCCGAGCTTGGCAGCCGCCGGCTGCCGGCACCCTGGGTGCGCCGTGGTCTGGCGCTGGTGCTGCTGATTGCCGGGTTGAAGCTGATCTTCGTGCCCTAGCCGCCCGGGTAGGCCTGCCTGGCCCGGAGCGAGATCAAGCCGATGGCGATCGAGATGACGCCCAGGATCAGGAAGGGCTGCACGGGAATGAAGAAGAGGCCGCGAATGGCGAACAACAGGTGCCCGCCTGCCACGAGCAGTGAGGTGAGCAGGATGCGGCGCGAGGGTCGCTCCAGGATCTCGCGCCCCAGGCGCACACCGAAGGCGGCCAGGATCGCAAAGCCGATCGCGAGGATCCAGGTCTGCTGCGTGCCGCCGCTGGCCAGCGCGCCGGTCCCCAGGTAGATGGCGTACGCCCCTTCCAGCAGCGCGAGCGCTCCCCAGCTCCAGCCGGCGATCGAGGTTGCCAACGGCCGCGGCGGGGCAGGAGCTTGGATCGTCGGCGGGGCCGCGTCGGAGCCACGGAACTGCGCCAGCAGCGCGACCCGGCCGCTGACGCCGAGCTTCACGTAGATGCTCGACAGGTGCGAGCGCACGGTGGCCTCGCTGAGGGAGAGGTGCTCGGCGATCTCCCGTGCCGGCACCCCGGTCAGCGCCTGGTCCAGCACCGCCTGCTCGGCCGGCGTCAGCGCTGAAAGCCTCGCAATTGCCATTTCAGGTTCGTCGCGGTTCATGCCAACAGACTGTTCCTCGCAAGGTCATCCCCGCATCCGTCAAACGAAGGAAAGTTGCCCGTCAGACCAATGAATCCAGTCTCAGCCGGGTAGCAGGACTCCGGGATTCAGCAGCCCACCGGGGTCGAGGGCGCGCTTGATGGCGCGCATGGCGGCCACGTCCGCCGCCCCGCGATCGCGTTCCAGCCATGCCACCTTGGCGACGCCGATCCCGTGCTCGGCGCTTATGGTCCCGCCGTGGCGAATGGCCAGGTCCAGGATCGCGTCATCCACCGACTCGTCGTTCGGTGGCGGGCCCACCACGTTGACGTGCAGGTTCCCGTCCCCCGCATGACCGTACAGGTAGACCGATGCGTCCGGCGCGACTTCCGCAATCGCCTCGCGCACCGCATCCACGAAGGCCGCCAGGCCGGCTATGGGCACAGCCACGTCCAGCTTGTGGGGGACGGCCGCGGCATTCACCGCCTCGGTGTGCCGCTCGCGCAGGCGCCACAGGCGCTCGCGCGCAGACCGGTCCGAGGCCAGCACCGCGTCCCGCAGCAGCTCCCCGGTCGACTCCAGCGCGTCGACCAGCTCCGGCGTGCGGTCGGACGTGCCGTCGACCTCAACCAGCAGGTACGCCGGATGCGGCTGCGGGAACGGGCGCTCCCCGCCGGCATGGGCGAGCACCAGGGCCATGCCCTCGTCGAAGAACAGCTCCGCGGCCAGCAGGTCCGGCAGCTGCCCGCGCAACGCGGTCATCAGCGCGATCGCGGCGCCCGCGTCCTCCACGGCACACAGCGCGGTGGCGCGCCGCGTACGCAGCGGCACCAGGCGCAGCCGGGCGCGGGTGACAACGGCCAACGTGCCCTCGCTCCCGGCTAGCAGCGACGGGAGGTGGTAGCCGGTGTTGTCCTTGACCAGCCCGGGCAGCCGCCGGACGACCGAGCCATCGGCCAGGACGGCTTCCACGCCGATCAGCTGCGCACGCATCGGCCCATGGCGCAGCACCTGCATGCCGCCCGCGTTGGTGGCCATCATGCCGCCGATGGTGGCGGTGTCCCGCGCCCCCAGGTCGACCGCGAAGTCGAAGCCCGCGGCGCGGACCTGCGCCTGCAGCGTGCCGAGCGTCACGCCGGCAGCGACGGTCACCTCGCCGGCGGTGGCATCCACGGCCTCGATGTCGCGCAGCCGCGTCGTGGACAGCACGACTTGTGGTCGCTCGCTCGATTCGCGCGGCACAGAGCCGCCGACCAGGCCCGTGTTGCCGCCCTGGGGAACAAGCGCCGCGCCGGCGTCCGCGCACGCATGCACCACGGCGCGGACCTCATCGGCGCTGCCGGGCCGCGCCACGGCAAGGGCCTCGCCATGCCATCGGCGCGTCCAGTCCGTCTCATAGGAGGCGCGCAGGTCGGAGTCCGCGAGGACGTGCGAATCACCAACCGCCGCACGGAGCGCCGACAGCAGCGCAGCCCTGTCCGAAGTCACGCCACACATGCTGCCACGGCGGGCGCTCTAGACTCGTCGGTCCATGGAGCGCTGGGCGACCTTCGACTGCTACGGCACGCTGGTGGACTGGAACGGCGGCATCCGGTCTGTGCTGGCCGAGCTGTTCCCTGGCGAGGATGCGGTGGTGCTGCTCGACGCGTACCACCACCACGAGCCTGAGATCCAGGCCCGCGGCGGCATCCCGTATCGCCAGGTGATGGCCGAGGCGCTGCGGCGCGTCGCGCGCGAGATGGGCACGACCGTCCCGGCCGGTCGCGAGGACGCGCTCGGCGAGTCGCTGCCGAGCTGGCCGGTCTTCCCTGAGGTCCCCACTGCGCTCGCGGAGCTGCAACGCCGCGGCTGGCGCATGGCCATCCTGTCGAATACGGATCCGGACTTCCTGGAGGCATCCATCCAGGCGATCGGCGTGCCGGTTGACCTGCGGGTGGTGGCGTCGGAGATCGGCTCTTACAAGCCGGCGCTGGCGCACTGGCAGGTCTTCTTCGATCGTAGCGGCGCGGGCCGAGACGGCCACGTCCACGTTGCGGCGTCCCTCTTCCATGACATCGAGCCCGCCGTGCGCCTGGGGCTGCGAACCGTCTGGATCAACCGGTTGCTCGAGGGCAGCGACCTCTGGCGGGACGGTGAGCTGACCGACCTGGCCGGGCTGCCCGACCTGCTGGACCGCCTCGTTCCCGCCTCGTGATCGACCTGCCGGTGCTGCCGCGCGACACGCGGGGTCGCCCGCTCCACGACCTGCGCATCAGCGTCACCGACCGCTGCAACTTCCGCTGCGTCTACTGCATGCCGCGCGCGGTGTTCGGCCCCGACCACGCGTTCCTGCCACGCGAGGAGCTGCTCAGCTTCGAGGAGATCAGCCGCCTGGTTCGCCTGTTCGTCGACCTGGGCGTGCGCAAGGTGCGGCTCACCGGCGGTGAGCCCCTCGTTCGGCGCGACCTGCCCTCGCTGGTGTCGGAACTTGCGGCCATTCAGGGCGTCGAGGACCTCACGCTCACGACCAATGGCGTCCTCCTTCCGCAGCACGCCACCGCCCTCAGGGAAGCGGGCCTGGACCGGGTGACCGTCAGCCTGGACGCGGACGACGACGAGACCTTCACCCGCATGAACGACGCGCGCGTGCCGGTGTCATCGGTCATGGCAGGGCTGGACGCGGCCGATGCGGCGGGGCTGGGGCCCATCAAGCTGAACATGGTCGTGAAGCGCGGCTGGAACGAGCACGCCATCCTGCCCATGGCGCGGCGCTTCCGCGGCACCGGGCGCATCCTGCGGTTCATCGAGTACATGGACGTCGGCCACTCCAACGGCTGGCGCCTGGACGAGGTCGTGTCCGCGGACGAGATCCTGGCCACCGTTGCGTCGGAATTTCCCCTGGAGCCGATGCCTCCCACCAAGCCCGGCGAGGTGGCTGAGCGCTTCCGGTATGTGGACGGCGCGGGTGAGATCGGCGTCATTGCCTCCGTCTCACGTCCCTTCTGCGGGACCTGCGACCGTGCCCGTCTCTCCGCCGATGGGCAGCTCTACACCTGCCTCTTCGCGACTCGCGGCCACGACCTGCGCTCACTGCTGCGTGCCGGCGCCTCGGATGTGGAGCTGTCCACCGCGGTTCGGGCGATCTGGGATGGCCGCGACGACCGCTACTCCGAACTTCGCTCCCTCGAGACGGTGGATCTGCCGAAGGTGGAGATGAGCTATATCGGCGGCTGATCTGCTGCGAGATTCGGCTCGTCTCACCCGGCGGCATCTAACGGGGAAGATGAGCTCTTTCCGGCACCGAAAGTTGCCCCGCGGCGGGAATTCTGGGGTCCTGGACGCCTGAATTGGGCCCAATTTCCCCGTTGGTCGCCGTGGGGCGCAACTCCGCAACGTGGCGCCACCACAAATTCTCTCCCGACGAGCAGCAACGACGAAGAATCGGCCGATTTCCGTCCGGGATTCTCGTCGGGCGAGAATCGGCACCAAGAAACGCCCGTTTTGGGTCGCTTCTTATTCGTTGCTCCCCGTGGGAGAATCCCGCGCCCTACGCGTCGTGGATGGGGGCGCGGCGGTCGCGGAGCGGGCCGCCGGGATGGCCGCGGGTGACGGCCAGGATCTCGGCCACGATGGCGCGGGCCACCTCGTCCGGCGTCTCGGCGCCGATGTCCAGGCCGGCCGGCGCATGCAGCCGCTCCAGTGCCTCGGCCCGCCCGATCTCCCGCAGCATCTGCTCCGTCCGGCCGCGCGGTCCCATGACGCCGAGGTAGGCCCAATCCGCGTCGAGCAGCGAGCGCAGGTAGGCCAGGTCCCTCAGGTAGTTGTGGCTCATCAGCATCACCGCGGTGCGGCCGTCGGTGGCGAGCGCCTCGGCGGCGCGCTCCGGATCGGCATCGCAGAATTCGGCGGCATCCGGGAAGCGCTCGTGGGTGAGCAGCGCGCGCCGGACATCGGCCACGGTCACCCGCCAGCCAAGGTCGGCAGCCTGCTGCACCAGGGGGGTCGCGTCGTGGCCGGCGCCGCACACGACTAGGCGCATCGGCGGCTGGATCGGCTCATGGAAGACCCGCGCGCCATCCTCTTCGCCGATGGATGGGCGGGTCGCATGGGACGCATCGGCTTCGAAGCGATGGGAGCCCGCGTCAAGGCCGGTGAGCACCGTCACCAGGCAGCCCGCCGGGTTTGCGCGCAGCAGCTCGGCGGTCAGCACCGCGCCATCCGTGGGCTCGATGAAGATCTGGAACGAGCCGTTGCAGCCCAGGCCGTAGCCCCACACCGCGTCGTCGTCGGCGGTCAGGTCGAAGGCGGCCAGCTGCGGGACGCCGGTGCGGATGACCTCGCGGCCGATGCGGGCGACATCGTCCTCCAGGCAGCCACCCGAGACGTTGCCGAGTGGCTCCCCCTCCGCCGGGATCAGCATCCGGGCACCCGCATGGCGGTACGTGGAGCCGGTGGTCGCCACGATGGTGGCCAGCGCCATCTCCTCGCCGCGCGCGCTCAGCTCGCCGGTGCGCACAAGGATGTCCTGCAGTTCCGACACGCCGCGATGCTACGCGGCGCGGAATACCAGGGCCGCGTTCATGCCACCGAAGCCGAAGGAGGTGGAGAGCGCGGCGGCCGGAGACGCTGACATCGGCTCACGGAGGACGTTCAGCTCCACCTCCGGATCGAGGTTGACCAGGTTGCAGGTGCCGGGCAGGCAGCCGGCGTGGAGCGCCATGACGGTGATGGCCGCCTCGAACGCCCCTGACGCGCCCAGCGCGTGGCCGTAGAGGCCCTTCGTCCCGGAGACGGGGATCGTGCGCGCGTGGGCGCCCAACGCCAGGTTCAGTGCCCGGGCCTCGGCCGGCTCGTTCAGCTGCGTCGAGGAAGCATGCGCATTCACGTAGCCGATCTCGCTCGCCGCCACGTCGCCGTCCGCCAGGGCTGTAGTCACCGCGGCTGCTGCGGCCTCGCCGGACGGAAGCGGAGCGGTGAGGTGGTAGGCGTCGGTCGAGGCGCCGAAGCCGACGACCTCGCCCAGGATCTCCGCCCCGCGCGCTTCGGCGGCGTCCCAAGCCTCCAGGGCCAGAATGGCGGACCCCTCCCCCATCACGAATCCGTCGCGGTCGACGTCGAACGGGCGGGAGGCATGCTCCGGGTCGCCGTTGCGTGAGGAGAGGACGCGGATCATGGCGAACGCACCGAACGTGAGCGGCGCCAATGGAGCCTCGGCCCCGCCGGCCAGCGCGGCGTCCACAATCCCGGCGCGGATGGCATGGAACGCCTGGCCGATGGCCATCGCCCCGGAGGCGCACGAGTTCGCGTTGCCCACCGCCGGTCCGCGGATGCCCTGGTCGATGGACACGTTGGATGCGCCGGCTCCGCCGAAGACAGCGGTCGCCAGGGTCGGCGCCACCGCTCGAACGCCGCGCTGCACGTAGTTGGCGTGCTGCTCCTCGCCGAAGGCCACGCCGCCCAGCGCCGAGCCGATCCAGACGCCGGTCCGGTCAGCTGAGCGGGAGGCATCGGTCCATCCGGCTTCTTCGGCTGCCATGCGAGCTGCCGCGACCGAGAACTGGCTGAACCGATCCAGCCGGCGGGCGCGCTTGGCGTCCAGGTGGTCCTCCGGCCGGAAGCCGTCCACCTGTGCGGCCACCTGCGAGGGAAACGGGGAGGCATCGAAGCGGTCCACGGCCCGCACAGCGGATCGGTTCGCCAGCACGCCCTGCCAGAGGCCTTCTGCGCCGATGCCGATGGGGGTCACCGCGCCGATGCCGGTCACCGCCACCCGTCGCGCGGTCATGCCGAGGCCTCGGCGAGCTGCTTGACCGTGCGCAGCGTGCGACCCGCGATCGCGTCGATGAACTGCGGGCCGATCACGCCGTCCACGGCGATGCCGCCGATCAGCGGCCAATCCAGCTGGAGCCTGTGCTCGATGCTCACGTCCCAGCCCCCGTTCGACGGCTCGAAGCGCCACGCCACCTCCATGCCGCGCGTCAGGCCGCCGGTGTGCGTGAACTCGATGCGACGCTCATCGGGCATCGGCCGCTGGACAGCCTCCCA
The DNA here is from genome assembly GCA_035696685.1 of Candidatus Limnocylindria bacterium. GTDB lineage: Bacteria > Chloroflexota > Limnocylindria > QHBO01 > QHBO01 > DASSCW01. The sequence continues at coordinate 8,963 of DASSEC010000157.1, forward strand.
GCGAACGGGGATGGGGCCGCGACGGGCGCCCATGGCGAAGCGCCGCTCCCCGTTGGAGGCGGGAACGGCGCGGACGTAGCGGTAATGCGGGAGGCGTTCCGGCCAGCGCTCGATTTCCGCCGCCAGCGGGAAGATCCGTTCGAACGGTGCGTCGATATGGATGCGCATCGTGCTGTTCACGGCCACAGCACCTGGGCCAGGAAGAGCGGTGAGATTGCGTCCGAGGCGGGCCGAAGGTCGCCCAGGGCGGACCCCAGCCGCTCGGCGAGCGCCGGGCGTGCGGCCAGGCGGCGCAGCGCAAAGCCCATCACCGGTTGCGCCGCCAGCATCCCCTGGATCGTCCAGGTCAGCGCATCCTTGGCGGCGAAGGCCTGCCGCCGGGCGGCGCGGTAGCGGGCGGCAGCCGCGTCGTCCAATCCGGAGGCGAGCGACTCGGCGGCGGCACGGGCGGAGCGCAGCGCACGGTAGATGCCCTCCCCGGTGAACGGGTCGATGAAGCCGGCCGCATCCCCGATCAGCATCCAGCCACGCCCGGCCGGCGACCTGACCCGGTGCCCGATCGGCGAGGCGCCACGAATCGGTGTCAGCCGTGCGACACCCTCCAGGCGCTCGGCGACCGCGGGGATACCCTCGATGGCCGCGTTGAACCGCTCCTCGGCCGGCCGCCGGTCGCCGTCGAGCGGCAGCGCCATGCCGACATTCAGCCGATTGCCGGCCAGCGGTGCGAGGCCCACGTAGTAGTCGCGCGCGACATGCATCTCCCCGTGGTCGGCCAGCTCGGGCACGCCCGCGTAGTGCGCGACGAGGCCCAGGCGGCGCGGACGGCCGGCGCCACCCTCCACGTTGAGCCGCTGCGCGACCCGAGAACGGGCTCCATCGGCGCCGAGCAGCCAGCGACAGCGCACCGTCAACCGGCCGTTCGCGGTGCGCAGCGAGGCGCCCGTCACCCTCCCGCCGCTGGCATCCTGGCCGCCGCGCCAATGGACGTCGTCGAGCGCAGTGCGCTCCATCAACCGCGCGCCGCTCTCTGCCGCGTGGGCGGCGAGCGTGGTGTCGAACCGCTCACGGTCCAGCCCCCAGGCCGGCCTCCGGCCGCCGGCATCGCGGTAGGTCATTTCCACGGCATCGTCGCCGCGGATGACGCGCATGCCGCGCACCGGCAGGGCGTCCGCCTGCCACGCCCCTTCGGCCAGGCCAAGGCGGGCAAGTTCCTCCGCGATCCGGGGGCTGGCGTACTCCGCGCAGGCCTTCGGGCGCGGGTGCGCGTGCGACTCGACCAGCAGCACGTCGCAGCCCGCTCGCGCCAGCGCCGCGGCAGCGGCTGACCCTGCCGGTCCGGCGCCGACCACCAGGACGTCACAGGTGAGATCGCTCACCGGTACACCGTCGTCACGCGTGGCCACCATGGCACGGTGCGTCGGACCACCGTCAGGCCGGCCTCCGCGGCCAGGAGATCAAGCTCATGCAA
>DASSEC010000158.1:0-4174 GCA_035696685.1 Candidatus Limnocylindria bacterium
CCAGCACGCGGCGCTCCTGCTCAGTGAGCTCGGAGAAGGCGCCGGACTCCTCGGCGTGGGCCGCCGACCGAATGCGATCGAGCACGGCAGCGGTGACGGCCGGGTCCAGCATGGACTGGCCGCCCGCCACGGTGCGAATGGCATCCATCAGCTCCTGGGACCCGATGCGCTTCAGCACGTAGCCCGATGCCCCGGCCGTGATCGCCTCGAACAGCGCCTCGTCGTCGGCATAGCTGGTGAGCATCACGACTGGCGTGCCCGGCGCCTCGGCGGTGATCTGGCGGCAGGCGTCGATGCCCGACCCGTTGGGCATGCGGATGTCGAGCACCGCCACGTCCGGGTGCAGGCTGCGCGCGAGGCGGATTGCTTCCTGGCCGGACGCCGCCTGGCCCACCACGCGGAATCCCTCCTGCCGATCGAGCAGGGCGGAGAGGCCGATGCGGACGACCTCGTGATCGTCGGCGATCAGGATGCGGATGGGGGGCTGCTCGCGCATGGCCACCTCTCGGGTTGCGGTGTCAGGCCGGCTGCCGCCTCGTGGCCACCGGCATGGTAAGCGAGAGCTCCGTGCCGCGCCCGGGGTCGCTTCGGACATCCAGGCTCGCCCCCAGCAGCTCCGCCCGGCGTCGCATGTTGCGCATGCCCTGCGCCCGCCCCGAGCGCTCGCGCGCGGCCGCGACATCGGTGTCGAAGCCGATCCCGTCGTCGGCGATGTCCAATCGCAGGCGTCGCCGGCCGCAGTCCAGGCGCACGGTGACCAGGCTCGCCCTGGCATGGCGCAGGATGTTGCTGAAGGCCTCGTGCACCACCTGGCGCAGCTGCTCGGCCTGCTCAGCCGTCAGGTCCGGCCGCCACGCTCCCCGCACCCGGAGGTCGAGCCGCACCAGCGTGTTGGCGCGCAGCTCGTCCGCCACGGCGCGAACGATTTCCTCCGCGTCGCGGGTCTCCAGGCTGGCGCTGCGCAGGTCGAAGATGGTCGTACGGATGTCGTCGCCGATCCGCTCGAGCTCGTTCCGGACCGTGCCCATGCGGTCCCGCGGTACGTCGGCCGACGCGTCGAGGGCGGCGTTCGCCTCCTCCAGGTGCAGGCCGGCGGCGTAGATCGACTGGAGGATCCCGTCGTGCAGGTCGCGCCCGATGCGCTCGCGCTCACGGGCGAGCAGCTCTCGACGACGGGCCTCGGCCAGGGCGCGGTCGGTCTCCTGCTCGAAGAGGTCAAGGGCCAGGATGATGGCAATGGCGATGACCAGGCCTGCGCCCGAGCGCAGGACCTCTATGGGGATGCCCAAGGCATCCAGCACCGTGGCGCCGTTGAGCAGGGAGGCCGGCGGGAACGGAGCCGGCAGCCCAATCACGCCGCCGAGCACGGCATAGAAGCCGAAGGCCACGGCCGCCGCCCGCAGGCCCAGCACCACCGGCGGGCGGGCGACCGCGCGCACCGCGCTGGCGCTCGATAGCAGCCCCCAGGCGGCGAGCGCCGCGCCCGGCAGGGCCAGCATCCAGCGCCCCAGCACGTCACCCACGGCCAGTGGCGCGCCAACGTTGGCGAGCGCCTCGGCGATGCGGCCCTCGGGCAGCCAGGCGCCGGCATCGGGCCGGAAGTCGCCCACCGCCGCCGATACCGCCAGCGTTGCCCCGGTCCAGGCCAGGAACGCGACGGCCGGAAGGAGCCGCAGGCGCGGCAGGATCGGATAGCGGGTGATGGCCGCCAGCAGCTCCACCCCGAACTGGAGCAGCAGGGCGAAGGACGCGCCCTTCATGATCAGCTGCAGGACCAGGAGCGCCTCGGTGGCCTCCAGCGGCAGGTAGCCGGACTGGATCGGGATGAACAGGTAGCCCCACTCGTGGAAGCCGTGGACGATCCCGAAGGCCGCCAGCCAGGGCAGGGGCCGTGCCAGCGCCAGCGTGCTGCGCTTGAGGGACTGGAGCGCGACCGCCAGGCCGAGCACGAAGAAGACCTGGCCGTAGACGGTCAGGACGATGATGCGGTTCGTCTCGAACAGCTCGCGCAGGACGTCCACCACGGGCATCTTTGCACGCTGGCGGCTAGCATCCAGCGCGATGTTCAGTTCGGCGCCCTGGCCGGTGAAGCTGTGGTTCGTGTGGGCCTTCGTGCTGCTGGCGGCCACCGGCCTGCTGCTGCCGAAGATCATTGCCTTCACCGATTTCAGCGAGAAGGCGCCATTCAGCCTGCTGGGCATCTTCATGATGGCCGAGCTGGCTGCCGTGCTCTTCGGCATCACCGTCGTGATGCAGCGCAAGCGCATCGGCTTCCGCTTTGCCATCGGCATCGCGGCGCTGGCGGTGCCGATGCTGGCCGGGCTGCCACCGGCCCTGTTTCACATGGAGCCGGCGGCGGCCAATGGCTGGTACGCGCTAACGGTGCCCGTCGGGCTGCTCATCAGCGTCGTCTTGGTGATCGCCCTGCTGCGCCCCTCGGCGCGGGCCTGGTTCATCGAGGATTGAGGGCGGCCGCTCCTATACTCAGCCGGTGACCGCCACCGCGACGCGCACCATGCGGGCCCTGGCCAAGACCAGGCCGGGTCCGGGCGCGGAGCTGATCGAGCGGCCGGTCCCGAATCCCGGTCCCGGCGAGGTGCTGCTGCACATGGAAGCCGCCAGCATCTGCGGCACCGACGCGCACCTCTACAACTGGGATCCCTGGGCAGCCGAGATCCTGAAGCCGCCCATCATCCTGGGCCACGAGCTGGCCGGCCGCGTGGCGGCCACCGGCGCCGGCGTCACCCGCGTGCGCGAGGGAGATCTGGTGGGCGTGGAAAGCCACATCGTCGACTGGACCTGTGCCCAGTGCCGCGTCGGCGACATGCACCTGTGCCGCAACCTGAAGGTCATCGGCGCGCATGTCGACGGCGGCTTCGCCGAGTACGTCGTCATCCCCGAGACGAATGCCATCGAGTCAAACGGCCTCGACCCGGCCGTGGTCGCCCTCCAGGAGCCGATGGGCAACGCTGTCCACGCCACCTTCGTCGAGCCGATCGAGGGACGGACCGTGGCGGTCACCGGCTGTGGTCCCATCGGCCTGTGCACCGTGGCCATTGCCAAGGCAGCGGGCGCCGCCCTGGTGGTCGCCACCGACGTCGAGCCCTATCGCCTGGAGCTGGCTCGCACCATGGGGGCCGACCTGGTATTCGACGCTCGCCGGCCGGACCTCGTGGCAGACATCATGCGGGCGACCGGAGACGACGGCGTGCAGGTGGTCATCGAGATGAGCGGCGCGCAGGCCGCCCTGGACGCCGCACTGGCGATGGTGACGCGGGGCGGCCGCATCAGCCTGCTCGGCATCTTCAGCCGGCCGGTGACCATGGACCTCTCCGACCTGGTGATCCAGAAGGGCGTGCGCCTGTACGGCATCTACGGGCGGCGCATCTACGACACCTGGGAACGGACGCAGGCGCTGCTGCGCGGGGGCCTGGACGTCACGCCGGTCCTCACCCATCGTTTCGACCTGGCCGATTGGGAGCGCGGCTTCGAGCTCATCGCCGAGCGACATGCTGGAAAGGTGGTTCTCCTGCCATGACCGATACGCTGGCCAACCCGACCACGGCCCGAGCACGTAACCCGCTTGGCTTCCTGGAAGCCGATATCGACGAGCTGCGCGCCAAGGGCCTGTTCCGCCGCCTGCGGGTGGTGCAGTCGGAGCAGAAGAGCCGGTGCGTGATCGACGGGCGCGAGGTGATCACCCTGTCGAGCAACAACTACCTGGGCCTGAACACGCACCCGCGACTCCGGCAGGCGTCGATCGAGGCGGTCCAGCAGTTCGGCGCCGGCTCGGGAGCGGTGCGGACCATCGCCGGCACCATGAGCCTGCACGAGCAGCTCGAGGCGCGGCTGGCCGAGTTCAAGCAGGTCGAGGCGGTGCTGACCTTCCAGTCTGGCTTCACCTGCAACACCGGCGTGATTCCCATCCTGGCGCCCGAGGGCGCCGTGATCGTCTCGGACGCCCTGAACCACGCCAGCATCATCGACGGGATTCGCCTCACCAAAGCCGAGCGCAAGATCTTCCCGCACGCCGACATGGAGGGGCTGCGACAGGCGCTCCGCGAGGTGCGGGCGGCGCCCGGCGGTGCGGATCGCACCGTGCTGGTGATCAGCGACGGCGTCTTCAGCATGGACGGCGACATCGCCAGGCTGCCGGAGATCGTCGAGGCGGCGG
>DASSEC010000159.1:0-3408 GCA_035696685.1 Candidatus Limnocylindria bacterium
CTCCACAAGCGGATCGTCGGCCAGCAGGAGGCGATCGACATCGTCTCGAAGGCGGTGCGCCGGGCGCGCGCCGGCCTGAAGGATCCCAAGCGGCCCATCGGCTCATTCATCTTCATGGGACCCACCGGCGTCGGCAAGACCGAGCTGGCTCGGGCGCTGGCCGAATTCATGTTCGGCAGCGAGGACGCGCTGATGAAGATCGACATGAGCGAGTTCATGGAGCGCCACAACGTGTCGCGCCTGGTCGGCGCCCCGCCCGGCTACGTCGGCTATGACGAGGGCGGCCAGCTGACCGAGGCGGTCCGGCGCAAGAGCTACAGCGTGGTGCTGCTGGACGAGATCGAGAAGGCGCACCCGGAGGTGTTCAACATCCTGCTCCAGATCCTGGAGGATGGGCACCTGACCGATGCCAAGGGCCGGCGGGTCGACTTCCGCAACACGATCATCATCATGACCAGCAATGTCGGCGCCCAACAGATGCAGAAGGACGGCAGCATCGGCTTCCGGCAGGGCAGCCCCACCGAGGCGGCTCAGGCGACCGCGGACTACGACCGCATGAAGGACAAGGTCCTGGGCGAGCTGAAGACCACCTTCCGGCCCGAGTTCCTGAACCGGATCGATGCCACGGTCGTCTTCACGCAGCTCAGCCGCGAGCAGATCCGCGAGATCGTGGACATGCTGCTGGCGCGGGTGAAGGCGCAGCTGGCGGGCCAGCAGATGGAGCTGATCGTCACCGACGCAGCCAAGGACTCGATCATCGCCAAGGGTTACGACCAGGCGTTCGGGGCACGCCCACTGCGGCGCGAGATCCAGAACCAGATCGAGGATCCGCTGGCCGAGCACATGCTGATGGCCAGCTACGAGGCAGGCGACACGATCATCGTGGACGCGCTGCCCAACGGCGATGGGCTGTCCATCAACAAGAAGGCGGAGCGCCAGCCAGCCAAGGCGCGCTAGGGCCGGCGCCGAACCTGGATCCCGCAGGCCGATAACGCGGCCGTAACCGGCTGCGTGGCACCATGGCATCCATGCTCGCCGTCCGCACCGTCCATGTCTGCCAGCAGTGCGGCGCCGAGTCGGCGCGCTGGTCAGGCCAGTGTCCTTCCTGCGAGGCGTGGAATACGCTCGTCGAGACCGTGGTCGCGCGCCCGGCCGCCGCGACGCGCGCCAGCCGGCGCGGCAGCATTGCCGCGCTGCCGGTCGGCACGGTGGCACCCATCACCCAGGTCTCGAGTGCGGAGGCGGAGCGGCTGGTCAGCGGCGTTGGCGAGGTTGATCGCGTGCTGGGCGGGGGCTTCGTGCCCGGATCCATCGTGCTGTTCGGCGGCGACCCGGGCATTGGCAAGAGCACGCTCCTGCTCCAGCTCGCCGCGCGGCTGGCTGCGGCCGGCGGCAACGTTCTCTACGTCACGGGCGAGGAGTCGACCTCCCAGGTGCGCGGGCGGGCGGAGCGCATCGGCGCGGTGACCGATGGCCTTGGCCTCGTGGCCACCACCGAGCTATCGACGGCGCTGAGTGCGATCCAATCGGAATCGCCAACGCTGGCGGTGATCGACAGCGTGCAGACGCTGGCCGCGGACGACCTCACCGGTCCTGCCGGAAGCGTCGGCCAGGTCAGGGAGGTGGCCAGCCGCCTGGCGGAACTCGCCAAAGCCGGCCGAACCTGCGTGGCGCTGGTGGGGCACGTGACCAAGGAAGGCACGGTGGCCGGGCCGCGGACGCTGGAGCACCTCGTCGACGCCGTGATCTACCTGGAGGGGGAACGGCTCGGCTCCACGCGGCTGATCCGGGCGGCGAAGAACCGGTTCGGGTCCACCGACGAGGTGGGCGTGCTGGAGATGCGCGGCGAGGGCCTGGTGGAGGTGGCCGACGCCAGTCGCTTCTTCCTTGAGTCGGAACAGCCGCCCGTGGCGGGCAGCGCCATCACGATTGCGCTGGAGGGCACGCGGCCGTTGGCCGTGGAGATCCAGGCGCTCGTCGCTCCATCGGGCGCGGGGTCGCCGCGCCGCGCCACCACGGGGATCGACGTCAGCCGGGTCCTGATGCTGATCGCCGTGCTGGCTCGGCATGCAGGGTTGAATCTCACTGGGCATGACGTCTACGTGAACGTGGCCGGGGGCCTGCGGATCGAGGAGCCGGCCGCCGATCTGGCCGTGGCCATGGCCCTGGCCTCTAGTTTGCGCGAGCGGCCGGTCCGCGCCGGCACCGTGCTGGCCGGCGAGCTGTCGCTCGCCGGTCGGATTCGCCAGGCGACGCGCGCCGAGCGCCGCCTGGCCGAGGCTCGCAGGTTGGGCTTCGAAACGTTGCTCACCGGCCCCACCCCAGGTGTTGGCCGGAGCGCGACCGAACCGCACCTGGTGGAAGCGGTGGATGTCCGGGCAGCGGTGCGCCTGGCGCTCGAGAGCACCTGAAAACCGAGGCGTTCCTCCATTGCCGCGCGTGGGGGCAGGTGCTAAGGTGGCGCGCGCCCAACTGGGCATCGCGGCACGAAGTCATCTGATTCATCGCCATTCATCGGGCCGCGCAGTCGAATTCATATCGGCCTCATCGCAACATGACCAAGATCATCCAGCTCGTGGGAGCCTTGCTCGGCACGCTCGTCGGGTTCGGGCTGGGGCTTCTCATCCTCGACATGCGGGGCGACATCGTGGCACCCGCGAATCGTCCTGCCTTCCTGATGGCGATGGTGGCCGCGTCGCTGCTGTTCGGATACCTGGCCATCCCGTACATCACCGTCTACCCGACTCGCTGGGTGGTTGACCGCCTGGCCGAGGCGGGAGCCGCCGAGTACGCGCTCGGCGTGGGTGCCATCGTCATCGGCCTGCTGATGGGGCTGTTGGTCGGCGTGCCGCTGTCCGCGCTGGGCGGCGCGCTGGGCGCGCTGTTGCCGCCCGCCGTGGCGATCGCGCTGGCGCTGGGGATGCTGTGGGCGACCCTCTACAAGCGTGACGTCCTCGTTCCGGTGGTGAGCTCCATCCTGCCCGGCGGTCGGCTGCGGACGGGACCGCAGGAAGTCGTGATCGATACGAGCGCGGTGATCGATGGCCGGATCGTCGACATCGGCCGGACGGGCTTCATCCTCGGGACCCTCATGGTGCCCCGCTTCGTGCTGGATGAGCTGCAGCGGATCGCCGACTCGCCGGACACGATCCGGCGCAACCGCGGCCGCCGAGGGCTGGAGATGCTGGCCGCGCTCCAGCGGGACTCCATCAGCCCGGTGGTGGTCACCGAGGCCGACTACCCCGAAATCGGCGAGGTGGACGCCAAGCTGGTGGCCTACGCTCGCGATACCGGCGCGGCCATCCTGACCAATGACTTCAACCTCAATCGGGTGGCCGAGCTGCAGGGCATCCGGGTCCTCAACATCAACGAGCTGGCCAACGCGGTGAAGGCCGTGGTCCATCCTGG
>DASSEC010000160.1:0-8093 GCA_035696685.1 Candidatus Limnocylindria bacterium
GCACGAGCATGCTGCCCAGCGGGATGTAGATCCCGCCGCGGTCGCCGGTGATGGCGATGTCGCCGGGCAGCCGCCCGAATGGCATGCGCACGCCCAATGCCGCGAGCCCACCGACCACGACCAGCACGACGCCGATCACCAGCACAAACCGGCCGAGCTCAGGCGACATCGGCCTAGTCGAAGAGGCCCGGCTGCTGCGCCGGAGCCGATGCGGTGGCCGGCGGCGCCAGGCCCAGGTGGCGCCAGCCTGACTCGGTGAGCTGCCGCCCCCGCGAGGTGCGCGCCAGGAGCCCGATCTGCATCAGGTAGGGCTCCACCACGTCCTCGATGGTCTCGATCGGCTCTGACAGCGTGGCGGCCATGGTCGCCAGGCCCACGGGTCCCCCGCCGTGATGCTCGGCCATGGCGGTCAGCAGCTGGCGGTCCATGGCATCAAGGCCGCGCTCGTCGATATCCAGCAGGCTGAGCGCGTCCTGGGCCAGTTGCGCTGTGACCGCGCCGTCGCCGGTGCCGCGCACCTGGGCGAAGTCCCGGACGCGCTTCAGCAGGCGGTTGGCGATGCGCGGCGTGCCGCGCGACCGGCCGGCCACGATGCGCGCCGCCTCGTCGTCAAGCTGGATGTCCAGGATCACCGCGCTCCGCCGCAGGATCTGCTCCAGGTCGTCCTGCGAGTAGTAGTCGAGGCGGTAGGTCACCCCGAAGCGATCGCGCAACGGCCCGGTGATGCTCCCCACCCGGGTCGTGGCGCCGATCACCGTCACGTGCTCGATCTGCAGCCGCACCGTGCGCGCGCCGGGGCCCTTGCCCAGCACCACGTCCAGCGCGAAGTCCTCCATGGCCGGGTACAGGATCTCCTCCACCACGTGGCTCAGCCGGTGGATCTCGTCGATGAACAGGACATCGCCCTTGCCGAGCGCGGTGAGCACGGCCGCCAGGTCCCCTGCCCGCTCGATGGCGGGGCCGGAGGTCGTCCGGATCTGGGCCCCCATCTCGGCCGCCACGATGTTGGCCAGCGTGGTCTTGCCCAGCCCCGGTGGCCCATACAGCAGCACGTGGTCGACCGGCTCGTCGCGCTGCCGCGCGGCGTCGATCAGGATGCCCAGGTTCTCCTTGACCCGATCCTGCCCGGCGAACTCGTCGAGCCGTCGGGGACGGACGGTGGCCTCGAGGGCGAGCTCGTCCTCGGTGATCTCCGGGCTGGTGACGCGCTCGATGGTCACCGGCCGGGTCTCGACGCGCCCGAATCGAACATGTGAACGATTCTACCCGCCGCCGATCGCCTGAAGGTCGGCCATGGTGTCGACGTCAGCCGGCCATTCGACGTCCACAGGCGTCACCAGGTCTGCGTGAGCGCGGAGGATCTCCCGGAGCCCCATGTCTCCGCTCGGCCGTTGGACGGCGTCGAAATGGCTCCGTTCGACCACGACGGGCGGCATCACGAGCCCGCCAGCGTGGGCGGTGACGAACGGCGTGCTGCCCCGTGCCGCGATGAGGCAGTGAATCAGCTCGGCGTCGATGGTCGGCTGGTCGCCAAGCAGGATCGCGACCGCCTTCACAGTAGACGGGATCGCGGCGAAACCGAGGCGCAGCGAGTGGCTCATCCCGAGCTCGGGGTTCGCGTTCGGCACGCACATGACATCGGCCGTATCGATCTGAAGGCTTGGGGGCACCACCGCAATGATCGGCGTGAGGCCGGCGTCGCGCGCCGCGGCGGTGACGTGCTGCAGGAGTGGCTGTCCGCGCAGCAGGGCGAGCTGTTTCGGCGACCCGAAGCGGCGGGACTCGCCCGCCGCCAGGATCACGGCTGCGACGTGGTCCGGCGGCTCCATCGGTCCATATACTGCGCTCTCAGGATGACCGATCGCGACGCCTACGATGCGCTGCCCAAGGTCGAGCTCCATTGCCACGTGGAAGGTGCCATCCGCCCGACCACGGTCGTCGAACTGGCAGCCAAGAACGGCGTTCGCCTGCCGACCGAGGATCCGACCGATCTCTACCGCTATCACTCGCTCGACTCGTTCCTGGACATCTTCTGGCTGGTCCAATCGCTTCTGGCCGATGCGGACGACTGGGAGCGCGCTGCTTACGAGTCGCTGGTCGATGCGGCGCCGCACGGCATGCGCTACCGGGAGATGTTCTTCACGCCGGCCCGCCACCTGGCAGCCGGGCAGCGGCTGACAGACATCGTGGCCGGGCTGACGCGGGGCATCGAGCGGGCCGAGGCCGAGACCGGCGTGCGCGCTGCCTTGATCTGCGACATCGACCGTGCCTTCGGCCAGGCAGCGGCCATGGAGCTGGTGGAGGCGGCGGTCGACCTGCGGCGAGACGGCGCGGCAGAACGCGTGATCGGGATCGGGATGGACTCGACCGAGAAGGGCGTTGACCTGCGGGCCTTCGCCGATGCCTATCGGCTCGCGGGCCGCGCCGGTTTCCGCCGCACCGCGCACGCCGGAGAGGACGCCGGTCCCCAGAACATTGCGGTTGCGCTGGGAGCGCTGCGCGCCCAGCGGATCGACCACGGGCTGGCCATCCTGGACGACCCTGAGCTGGCCGCGCGGGTCGCCGGCTGGCGGGTGCCGCTCACGGTCTGCCCCAACTCGAACGTGGTAATCGCCAACAGGTTCGCGACGCTGGCAGAGCATCCGTTCCGCCGGATGCGGCAAGCAGGGTTGTTGGCCACGCTGAACACCGACGACCCGGCCATGACCGACCTGGACATCGGCAAGGAATACCGGACCGTGGCGCAGGCGCTGCAGATGCCGTGGGGCGAGATGGTGGCGGTCGCCCTAGATGGCGTGGAAGCAACCTGGCTGGACGACGGAGAGAAGCGCTCACTGCGCGCCGAGTTCAAAGCGCAGATCGCCGCGATCCCGGCGCCCGGTTGACCGATGCCGACGCGCTTCGGTCACACCAATCTCATCGCGCGTGACTGGCGGCGGGTGGCCGCCTTCTACCGCACCTGCTTCGGGTGCGTGGATGTTCCGCCGGAGCGCCACTACCGCGGCGCAAAGCTGTCCGCCGGCACCGGTGTGCCGGACGCCGCCCTCGATGGCGTGCACCTCCGGCTCCCCGGATACGGTCCCGATGGCCCAACGCTCGAGATCTACCAGTACGGCACCAACGAGCCCGCTTCCCTGCCGGTGGCGAATCGCGTCGGTTGGGGCCACGTCGCGTTCGCCGTCGACGACGTGGCGAGTGCGCGAGAGACGGCCCTGGCGAGCGGCGGAAGCGTGGTCGGCGAGATCGTGACGCTGCGAACGTCCGACGGGCGCAGGGTGACGTGGTGCTACGTCCGCGACCCTGAGGGCAACCTGGTCGAGCTCCAGGCCTGGTCCGATGCGTGAGCCTCGCCCCCAGCACGTGGACGTCCTCATCACCGGCGGCACGGTGGTCGATGGATCGGGCGAAACCCGCAGCGCCGGAACGGTGGGCGTGCTTGACGGACGTCTCGTCCTGGGGGACGCAACCTGGATGCCGCCTGCGGCGCGGTTGATCGACGCGAGCGGGATGGTGGTGGCGCCCGGCTTCATCGACCTGCACTCGCATGGCGGGCTCATGGTCCTGGCCGATCCCCGGCAGGAGCCGAAGGTGCGCCAGGGCGTCACCACCGAGATCATCGGCGTGGATGGCAACGGCTATGCCCCATTTGCGCATCGGGACGACCTGGAGGCGTTCGTGCGGCTGAACGCGGGCCTGGATGGCGACCCACCGCTCGCGTACGACTGGGACACGGTCGAGTCCTACTTGGAGCGATATGACGGTGGCCAGGCGCTGAACATCGGGATCGTGGTGGGCAACAGCGCGCTGCGCATCGGCGCCATCGGCTGGGAGGACGAGCCGGCCGAGCAACGGACGATCGCCAGCATGCGCGCCATGCTGCGCGAGGCCATGGAGGCAGGAGCGTTCGGCGTGTCGAGTGGCCTGGACTACCCGCCCGGCTCGTACGCGTCGACCGACGAGCTCGCCGCGTTGACCACCGAAGCGGCGCGCCACGGCGGGTTCTATCACACCCACGTGCGATACCCCCTGGGCGACCGATTCCTTGACCCGTTCCGCGAGGCCATCGAGATTGGGCGGCGGGGCGAGGGTCCCGCGCACATCACCCACTTCTATCACCGCACGACCTACCCCGGTCCCCCCGAGACGATGCTGGCCCTAGTGGACGATGCGCGGGCTGGCGGCCAGGACGTCACGTTCGACCTGTATCCCTACGAGTGGGCATCCACCCGGCTGCTGATCCAGCTGCCGCAGTGGGTGCAATCCGGCGGCCCGCGCCTCCTGAAAGAGCGGCTGGCCGACAGCGGCATGCGTGACCGGATCCGTGGTGAGCTGGCCGCCCGCGGCGCCGCGTACAGCGGCAATGCCGGCTGGTCGGACGTGCGACTGGGTGCCTTCACGCAGCCGGAGAACGTGCGTTGGGAGTCGCGGAGCGTGGCCGAGGTCATGTCGGAGACCGGCAGTGACGCCGTCGACGTCATCTGCGATCTGCTGCTGTCCGAGGACCTGCGGGTTGCGCAGGTCACGAGCGGGCCGCATACCGAAGGACTGCGTCGTTTCCTGCGGCATGCAGGGGCCATGGTTGGCACGGACTCCACGTTCCTGGGCGAGAAGCCGTCGCCACGCACCTACGGGTCGTTCCCGCGCATCCTCGGCCAGTTCGTGCGCGAGGAAGCGCTGCTGAGCCTCGAAGAGGCCGTGCACCGCATGACCGGCGCTCCGGCGTCCCGACTTGGCCTGCGACAGCGGGGGCTGCTGCGGGATGGGTTCGCCGCGGACGTGGTGGTATTCGACCCGCAGCGCGTGCGCGCCAACGCGACGTACCAGGAGCCGCGGCAATTCCCCGATGGGATCGACCACGTGATCGTCAGTGGCGAGGTCGTCGTTGCGGAAGGCTCGCACACGGGCGCCACCCCGGGCCGCGCCCTGCGCCACGGGCGCGACTGACCGGCTGTGGCGGGTTGGGGGCTCGAGCAAAGCCCGTCGTGGCGCGCTTTCGGCGCTTCTATGCCGCGCTAGCATGCACTGATGGAGCGCCCGAGCAGCATGACGCGCACCCTGCCCGGGGCCACCACCACACCGCTGGTGATCCCGGCTGATGCGCCGGCGCGTGGTCGGGCACTGCCGGCTCCGCCGCGTCGGGAAGGGCCCGAGAAGCTCACCGGGCTGGCCAAGTACGCCGACGACCTGGTGTTTCCCGGCGCTTGGTTCGGCGCCACCATCCGCTCCACCGAGCCCCACGCGCGGCTGCTGGCAATCGACCTGGACGACGCGTTCGACTGGAGCCGGGTGGTGGTCGTCAGCGCGGACGACATTCCCGGCGAGAATGTCGTCAGCCTGATCGACGATGACCAGCCGGTCCTGGTGCCGGTCGGGGGCGAGATCCGTCACCAGGCCGAGCCGGTGGCGCTGATCGCGGCGGCGGACCGCTCCACGGTGCGCGAGGCACGGCGGCACGTGACGCTCCGCACGAAGCGCCTGCCAGCCGTCTTCGACCCGCTGGAAAGCGACCACCAGTTCGCCCACTACACCGTCGAGCGCGGCGACGCGGCGGCCGCCATGGCGACCGCGCACAAGGTGATCGAGGGGACGTATCGAGTCGGCCACCAGGAACAGCTCTACATCGAGAACCAGGCCATGATCGCCGTGCCGCAGCCGAACGGCGGCATAACGGTCCACGGCTCGCTGCAGTGCCCGTACTACATCCACAAGGCCATGAAACGCGCCCTGAACATGGGCGACGAGCTGGCGGTGGTCGTCCAGGCGGAGACCGGCGGCGGGTTTGGCGGCAAGGAGGAATACCCCTCCATGATCGCCCTGCACGCGGCGCTGCTGGCACGGAAATGCGCGAAGCCGGTTCGCATGATCTACGACCGCCACGAGGACATCAGCGCCACCACCAAGCGGCATCCGGCGGTGATTCGCTACCGATCCGGCGTCACCAGCGATGGCGAGCTGGTGGCGCAGGAGATCGAGGTCATCATGGACGGCGGCGCCTACTGCACGCTGACGCCGGTGGTCCTGAGCCGCGGCACCCTGCACGCCGGCGGCCCGTATCGCTGCGAGAACGTGCGCATCGTCGGGCGTGCCATGGCCACCAACACGCCACCCAACGGCGCGTTCCGCGGTTTCGGCGCCCCGCAGACCGAGTTTGCCGCCGAGATGCAGGTCAACCGCATCGCGGAGGCACTCGGCGAATCCCCGCTCGAGCTGCGACGGCGGTGGGTCTACCACGAGGGCGACGTGACGCCCACCGGCCAGGTCCTGCGCGAGAGCGTCGGCGGGCCTGCGGTGCTGGAAGCGGCGGCAGAGGCATCGGCCTTCGAGATGCACCGCGAACGCACACGGGATGCCCGCGCGCGCCGGGGATCGGGCGCGCGCAAGGCGACCGGTGTCGGGCTGGCGCTGGCGTGGCACGGGGCCGGCTTCACTGGCAGCGGCGAGGTCAAGCTCGCCAGCGTGGCGTCCGTGGAGCTGACGGACGACCATCGGATCCGGATCCTGACCGCCTCGACCGAGATGGGCCAGGGCACCAAGACCATCTTTCCGCAGCTGGTTGCGGACGCCCTTGGCGTGGACTACGACGAGGTGGAGATCGCGCCGCAGGACACGTCCCTGGTGCCTGATTCCGGCCCCACGGTGGCCAGCCGGACGGCCATGGTGGTCGGCGGACTGCTCATCAAGGCTGCCGGGAATCTGCGCGCCCAGGTCGAGGATGAGACCGGCCGGCCGTTTGCGGATTCCTATCTCGAGGCGGCGCCGAGGCGCGTGGATGAGCGGTTCACGCCATATCCGGGCGTGCCCTTCGACGACAAGACCTACACCGGCGACGCCTATCCGGCCTTCGGCTGGGCCGCTGCGGTCGCGCGGGTCGAGGTGGACCTGGACACCTGCGAGGTGGCGGTGCGGGACTTCGTGGCGGCCGACGACATCGGGCACGTGATCCACCCCGTGCTGGCCGAGGGGCAGGTCGAGGGTGGCTCGCTGCAGGCCATCGGCTACGCGACCATCGAGGAGATGAAGCTGGTGGACGGCCGCTACCAGAACGATCGCCTGGCCACCTACCTCATTCCGACGGCACTGGATGCGCCGGCCATCCACAGCATCCTGGTGGAGAAGCCCTACTCGGGAGCGCCGCACGGCGCCAAGGGCGTCGGCGAGCTGCCCATGGATGTCGGAGCGCCGGCGGTGGTGGCCGCCATCCAGGACGCCACGGGCGCCTGGATCCACGACCTTCCCGCCACACCGGAGCGCATCCTGGCGGCGTTGACGAACGGGCCGATGCCTCCCGGCCCGGGCGTCTCCCAGGAGCAACCCCGGCCAGCGGCCCCGCCGCTGGAGGACCTGCCCCCCGGCGGCGACGAGATGCCGCTGCGGTCCCCCACCGATCCGCCGCAGGACTTCATCCCGTGACCTACCGGCTGACCGTCAACGGCAGCGATGTCGAGATCGAGGCGCCGGGCATGCGTCGCCTGCTGGACGCGCTGCGCGAGGACCTGGGGCTGACGGGCACCAAGGAGGGCTGCGGCGAGGGAGAGTGCGGTGCCTGCTCGGTCCTGGTCGACGGACAGGTGGTGGACTCCTGCCTGGTGCCGCTGTGCCAGGTCGAGGGCGCATCGGTCCAGACCGTGGAGGGACTGGCCGAGGAAGGCCGTCTCAACCTCCTGCAGGCGGCGTTCCTGGAGACCGGCGGCGCGCAGTGCGGCATCTGCACGCCCGGCATGCTCATGGCCGGCGAGGCGTTCCTGGCATCCGGCGCCCAGCCCAGCGAGGAAGCCATCCGCGAGGCGATCGCCGGCAACCTGTGCCGCTGCACCGGCTACACCAAGATCGTCGAGGCCATCGCGCTGGCCGCCGAACGGGCCGGCGGCGCCGCCTGAGCCGATGCCCGTCGAGCCGCCGGTCGTCTGCCCCCGCAACCTGGACGAGGCCTTCGCAGCGCTCGCTTCCGCACCCCACCGCCCCGTGGCCGGCGGGACGGATCTGCTGGTGCAGATCACCGGCGAGATCGGCGAGCCGCCGGAACGGGTCATCGACCTGTGGGGCGTGGACGAGCTGCGTGGAATCAGCGTGGAGACGGATCGCCTCGTAGTCGG
>DASSEC010000161.1:0-2668 GCA_035696685.1 Candidatus Limnocylindria bacterium
CCGCACGCCGCGCCCTCGGGCGCCGAGGATCTCCGCCAGCCGGTCGCCGGTGCGGTCGTCGAGCAGCGGGTAACCCGAACAGTGAATCCAGCTCGCAGCCTCGATGCCTGGCGCCACGGCCCCCGCGTCCAGGGTCTGGCGATCCGAGATCATGGTCCGATCGCCGGTCTCGTCCAGCAGGGCGAGCACGACCGTGGACCTCGTCGCCGGCAACGGCCGCAGCTCCAGCCCCTCTGCCTGCAGCGCCTCCCGGAGCAGCCGGCCGCCGGCGTCATTGGCCATCGGCGAGACCAGGGCCACGTCCGCCCCCTGGCGGGCGAGGCGGACGGCGACGTTGGCGCCCTGTCCCCCGGGGCCGATCCGGATGGTCGCCGGCACGTCGGAGCGTTCACGCTGTGGGCCGGATTGGGCGACCACGATGTCCAGGGACAGGTCGCCGACGACGGCGAACGTCACCACGGCCTGCGCGAGGCGAACCCCTCGTCCGTTCCGTGCCAGAACGCCACCGCGGGATCCGCGAGCCGCCAGCACAGCCACACGGGCTGGCCGTCGCGCTCACCGGGGAAGTCGACCAGGCCCATCTGCACGTCGCGCAGCTGCACGCCCATCTCCTCCAGCATGCCGACCAGCGTGCGCATGCCCTCCGCGACCTCCGCCGCGTGCAGCTCCAGGCGTTCCGCCTCCGCACCCGAGCGGGGATCGCCGTTGCCCTCGAGATGACGCAGCACGGCACCGTGGGCCTCGTCCAGCCGACGCTGCTCGACGGCCAGCTGCAGGATCACGGCGCGCACCTGCGGGATGAGGGCATTGGCCTCCGCGATCGTGTAGCGACGGCTCGGCCCAGCCATGAGCGGCGATGGTAGCAGGGCATTCCGAACTGCTAGGATCGGCCCGCTTCGGCTGAGCGGGCCAGCTCCGCGCCGCGACGGCGCTCGCTCCATGGAAAGGCGGGCAGCGCCCGCCGGGACGAGCGATGCCTGATGAGATTCGCCGCCATCGCGGCACGAACGACGAGAACCCGCCCCTCGGCGCGGACCCGTATACCGAGTTCCTGCCCTCCGACCTGCCGGCCTACGTGGGGCTGCCCTCATTCCAGAAGCTGCCGGTGCTCGATGACGCCGCGCTGCGGGAGCGCCGGCCCGACGTGGCGATCATCGGTGCGCCGTACGACGAGGGGACCAGCCACCGTCCCGGCGCGCGGTTCGGACCCAACGCCATCCGGGCCGCGACGTACCACTCCGGATCCGTCAACTCTCTGCAGCTGTCCATCCAGCCATTCGAGTGGCTGGACGTGGTGGACGCAGGCGACGCCCCGGTGGTGCCGGCCAGCCCGCAGCGCGCGCACGAGGTCATCGGCCGCAAGGTGGCGCACGTGGCTGCAACCGGCGCCATCCCCATCATCCTGGGCGGCGACCACTCGATCACCCTGCCCGCCGCCAGCGCCGTAGCCGCGCACGTCGCCCCGAGGCGGCTGGGGATCGTCCATTTCGATGCGCATGCCGACACCGCCGCCACCACCTGGGGCTCGCTGCATTCCCACGGCACGCCCATGCGCAGGCTCATCGACTCGGGCGCGGTGGCGGGACGCAACTTCGTCCAGGTGGGGCTGCGCGGCTACTGGCCGCCGCCCGAGACCCTGGAGTGGATGCGCGCCAACGGCCTGCGGACCCACTTCATGACCGAGATCGAGACGCGTGGCGCGGAGGCTGTCGTCGCCGACGCGATCGCGGAGGCGCTCGATGGGCCGGAGGTGGTGTACCTGTCCGTCGATATCGACGTGCTGGATCCGGGCATGGCGCCGGGGACGGGCACGCCGGAGCCCGGGGGCATGCTCAGCCGGGAGCTGCTGCGCGCCATCCGGCAGGTGGTGCTGGCCGTCGAGTTGGCCGGCATGGACGTGGTGGAGGTTGCGCCCGCCTACGACGTCTCCGAGATCACCGCGGCCGCTGCCAATCGCTGCGTGATGGAGGCGCTCAGCTCACTGGCGGCACGCCGGCGCGACGCTGGGCAGCCGGCGCGTGCGTCCTGGCCTGAGACCTAGGTCGCGGGCGCTCAGCCCTTCACGGTGAAGGTGGCGCTGTCGGCGAAGTCGTCGTTGCGCCGCACGATCAGCTGGTAGTCGCCGGCGCCGAGGTCGCGGTAGGCGGCGCCGATGAGGTAACCGCTGCAGGTGCCGGGGCAGTCGAGGATCGAGCCGAGCTCCTGCTCCTGCTGGTCGATGGTCTGGCCCTCGCTCCGCAGTTCGAGGGTGAACGTGTCGCTGCCCGATGCCTTCTTGAAGCCGACCCAGACCCACATCGTCGGCTGCCTGATCGTCGATCCGTCAATCGCGCAGCCATCGAATGACATCTCCTTGGTCGCACATGGCTGCACGGTGATCTGGGCACCGTCCGGGAACGTGACCGGCCCGTCGGTCGGCTCCGGCGTGGAGCTTCCCTGGTCGGCGGAGGCCGTTGGCCCGACCGAGGCCTCGCCGCTGGCGGTCGAGCTCTGGCTCGGCGTGGGAGTCGCCGAGGCCGCCGCCACCCCGCCGCCACCGAGGATGCCGGCCAGCGCCGCTCCCACGCCGAGGGCAAGGATGGCGAGCACCACGAATCCGATCACCGGCAGCATGCCCGAGCCTCTGCCGCCCCGCGAGTCATCGGCGGCATCGTACTCACCGCCGGCG
>DASSEC010000162.1:0-2538 GCA_035696685.1 Candidatus Limnocylindria bacterium
CATCTTCCGTGCCCGCGAAACCACGGCGAACCCCAGCGCGAGGGAGGGATCAGCGCGTGCTCCGGATCACCTATCTCCATGGTCGATACCCAGTGCTCACCGAGACCTTCATCGACCGCGAGATCCAGCGGCTGCTCGACAGAGGCGTGGACCTGCGCATCGTCTCGATTCGACGACCCAGCGACGACCTGTCTGAGACGCAGCGTGAGCTGAGCCGGCGGGTCACGTACCTGCTGCCCGCCTCGCCGTTGCGGGTGGCTGTCGCCATGCTGTGGGGCCTGGCCCTGCATCCGCGGACGTTCCTCTGGACGCTGGCGTGGCTGCTTTCACGGAAGCATCCGGCCGGGACGCGGAGCCGGACGGCGCTGCACTTCGTCACCGGCGTCTACGCCGCCTGGCGGCTGCGCGACCGGCGTGGCATCCATATCCACGCCCACTTCGTTGACCGCGCGGCAACCGTCGCACTGGTTGCCTCGCGCCTGCTCGGCACCACCTACAGCGTGACGGCGCACGCCCAGGAGATCTACGTCAACCCGGTCCTCCTGCGCGAGCGCATCGGCGAGGCAGCCTTCGCGGTCACCTGCACGGAGTACAACCGCCGGCACCTGGTCGCCGAGCTTGGCTCACGCGCCACGGCGCGACTGCATCGGCTCTATCACGGGATGGACCTGGCGGTCGACCGCGGGGCCGATGCGGACGGCGGCGCGGAGCGCGACCCACGGCTCATCATCTCCGTCGCCCAGCTCTGGGAGCGGAAGGGCCTGCGCTACCTGGTGGAGGCCTGCGGCGTGCTGCGTGACCGCGGGACTGAGTTCCGCTGCGAGATCGTGGGCGATGGGCCGCAGCGCGACGATCTGCGATCGCTCATCAAGCGGCTGGACCTGGGGGACCGCGTGGTGCTGACCGGCCCGCAGCCCTTCCCGGAGGTCGTGCGCCGCTACCGGCAGGCCAGCGTCTTCGTGCTGCCGTGCATCGTCACTGACGAGGGGGATCGCGACGGCATCCCGAACGTGATCCTGGAGGCGATGGCCAGCCGCCTGCCCGTCGTCTCCACCCCGGTCTCCGGCATCCCCGAGGTCATCCGCGACGGGGAAACCGGCCTCACCGTTCCGGAGCGGGACCCCGCCGCGATCGCCGACGCGGTCCAGCGGCTCGCGGCGGACCCTGCGCTCGCGAGCCAGCTCGGGGAGCGCGCCAACGAGCTCGTTCGCGCCGAGTTCGACATGGAGCGCAACGTGGGCCGCCTGCTGGACCAGTTCCAGGCGGTCGCCGCGGCCACGTCGCCGTGACGGAGGGCGGCGAGCCGGGCGTCCCGGCATGGGCTGCCAGGGCAGCCTTCGTGGTGTGGTCGCCCCGGTACAAGGGGACCCGCAGCGCGTGGCTCGCGGCCGAGCTGGGCATCCCGGAGCCGATGTACTTCGCGCCCACCGACCGGCGCGGGCTGGGCGCTGCGCTGCTCAAGTACCCCCGCCAATTCATCGGCACCCTTGGCGCGCTGGCTCGCCGCCGGCCGCCGGTGGTCTTCGTGCAGTCACCGCCCAGCTTCGCCACGTGGACCGCGGCGCTGTACGCGGCCATGGCCCGTGCGGCGCTGGTCATCGACGCACATAGCGACGCGTTCGAGCGCGGCATCTGGACCCGCCCAGGTTGGCTGAATGCTTTGGTCATGCGCCGGGCCGCGGTGACGATCGTCACCGGCCCACACTGGGCGGACCGGGTGGCGTCCATGGGTGCCGAGGCCGTGGTCGTTCCCGCAATCCCCACCGACCTGCCGCTGGGCGATCCGCCCCCGCTGACCGGCTTCAACGTGGTGATGGTGGCGACCTGGGCGGCAGATGAGCCGATGGAGGCGGTCTTCGAAGCGGCGCGGTCCTGTCCGACCGCCACGTTCCACGTCACCGGCCGTCCGCGGGGGATCGAGCGCTACGCGGATGGCCTCCCCGCCAACGTGCAGCTGACCGGCTTCCTGGACGAGCCGGCCTACAACGCCCTGCTGGCAAATGCCGACGCGGTCATGTGCCTCACCACCCGCGACCACACCATGCAGAACGGCGCAGCGGAGGCGCTCTACCTGGGCACACCCATCATCACCAGCGACTGGGCGGTCCTGCGCGAGTACTTCTCGCGGGGCACCATCCACGTCGACAACTCGGCCGCGGCGATCGCCGGGGCGGTGGAACGGATGATGGCCGAGGGCCCCGCCCTACGCGCCGAGGTGCGTGGCCTGCGGGACGAGATCATGGAGCGCTGGCGACGTGACCGGGTGGCCATCCAGGGACTCGTGGAGCGCCAGCTGGCCCGGCTTGGCCGCTCGGCGCCCGGGAGCCGCTGAGGCGTTCGTCCGGGGGCCGGGGCTGGTACGTCGGGGCCAGCCAGCGGTGCGGTCTGGATGGGTCTGATGCGGACCAGGGAGGTCCGGGCGCGTCCCGTGGATGGTTGAGCGACCGCAGCGCAGGACTGATTCGCTAATGCCAGCCGCGGTGCGGCCGCCGTAGGGTCGTTGAACCATCGCCAACCCGCGGCGCGCCGGCCGAGCAC
>DASSEC010000163.1:0-4882 GCA_035696685.1 Candidatus Limnocylindria bacterium
GACGAGGCGCTGCGCGCGCGCCTCCTGGCGCGCGACGACCACAACGCCATCCGTCTGGAGCTGCCCCGCGGCGACGAATCGCATCGTGATGCGGCGCAGGCGCTGGCTGCCTGGCTGGATGACGGGACGCTGGCGCGCCGGTCGGAGGCATCGGTCTACTACTACGCCTCTGCATCTGCCGATACGCCGGACGATCCGACGGTGCAGGGCGTGCTCGCGAGGGTGCTGCTGGAGCCATACGGGGGTGACGTCCGAGCCCACGAGCACACGCTTCCCGGCCCGAAGGCCGATCGGCTGGAGCACCTGCGGGTGACGGGCACCCAGTTCTCGCCGATCCTGGCCCTCTACTTTGACGCGAGCGAGCGGTACCGCCACGTGATGAGCCGGGCCTGGACCGATGAGTGGCGCGCCCGCGACGAGGACGGGCTGCTGCACACCGCCGCCGAGGTGGAGCCCGACGACCGGCTGCTGGGCTACCTGTCGCGCCAACGCCTGTACATCGCCGATGGCCACCACCGCTACGAGACCGCCCTGGCCTACCAGGCCGAGGTGCGGGCCGATCCCACGAACGCCGCCGCGGCTCCAGGAGAGCTGGAGGCAGACTGGGTGATGATGGTGCTGGTCAACGCGGAGATGGAGGAGCTCCGGGTGCTGCCCACCCACCGCCTGGTGCGGGGCGTGGACCCGAGCGCGCTGGAACGCGTGGCGGCCGGCGAGGCGCCGCCCTGGCACAGCATGCCGCTCGCCGGTGCCGAGCTCCTGGAGCGCATGCGCGACGGCGACGACGGTCCGGCGTTCGGGCTGCTGCTGGCCGGCGATCGGGACTACCTCATCACCATCGACCGGGAGGCCGCCACCGAGCGGATGCGGCGCGAGCGGATGAGCACCGCCGCCGCGGGGCTGGACCTCTCCATCCTGCATGCGGCGCTGCTCGACGACGTGTTGGCAATCGGCACCGCGCAGGTCGCGGCAGGAGATCGGCTCGCCTACACTAGGTCGACGGACGAGGCGCGCCGTGCGGTGGAATCGGGCCAGGCGCAGGCTGCCATCCTGGTGCGACCCACCGGCCTTGAGCAGCTCGCCGCGGTCGCAGGCGTGGGGGACGTGATGCCGCAGAAGTCGACCTACTTCTATCCCAAGCTGCTGACCGGCATGGCGTTCAATCCGGTGGAGGGCTGACGAAGCAGTGGTCCAGGCCATCAAGCGCGACGAGGTCTACATAGAGCCGGAAGGCATCTATGTCGAGACCCACCAGCCGGAGCGTCGCAGCCGCAAGCCCCCACTGCTCCTGGTCCACGGCGCGCTCACCGGCTCGTGGATGTGGTCGAGCTTCGCCGCGTTCTTCGCGGAGCGCGGCTGGGAGGCGCACGCCATGAACCTCCGCGGCCACTACACCTCCGACCTGGCCGACCTGTCGACAGTGACGATGCGCGATTACGCGAACGACATCGGCGTGGCCATTCGGCAGCTGGGCCGCCCGCCGGTGGTCATCGGCTGGGGAATCGGCGCGCTGGCGGCCATGCTCTACGCGGAGCGTGCGCCCGTGCTGGGCCTGGTCCTGCTGGCTCCGTCGCCCCCCGCCGCGGCGCTGCCGCGCCGGCCGAGCGGCCACGAGCTGAAGGACGTGCCCCCCGTCTACGACGCCCGCTGGTGGGGTTGGATCACGGACTGGGACCGCCTCCACGAGACCATGCCCGACATGGGCGACGACGCGCTGGAGAAGATGCAGGAGATGCTCGACGGTGCGCGTGAATCAGGCAGCGCCCGGCGCGAGCGAATGCGCGGCGTCAACGTGGACACGGACCGGATCGACGTGCCGGCCCTGGTCATCGCCGCCGGTCGTGACGACGTCATCCATCCGACCGAGGCCCGGCGCACGGCCGACCTGCTGGGCGCCGCCTATGAATACATCCCATCCGCCTCGCATTTCGGCCTGGTGATGGGCGAGGAAACCTGGCCGCAGGTGGCGGCCGCCGTGCTCGGCTGGCTCGAGGAACGGCGCCACGCCATGACGGCCACCCTGGCGACGGCTGCCGCCGGCGCCCGGGGCTGAGCGCGCGTCGCCTCCGGGCGGCGCGGTTGGTGTGCCTGCCTAACGTGACCGGATGGTCCGGCCACAGGGGAGCTGGGGAAACCAAGAGGAGGAGTCACGTGATGGTTCCCAATCGACTTTGGCGACGTCCCCGAGGCTTGGTCGTGGGCCTTGCCATGGCGCTCGTCTTCGGCACCGCCGGCGTGGCGATCGGCCAGGTCATCAACGGCGTGGAGATCATCACGCCGAAGCATGCCGACGACATCACCAACATCGACATCCTGCGCAGGGAGATCAAGAACTACTACGGGACGCCGGATGCGACGACCGGCTCGGCGCCCACCGCCGGCTGGACGCTGCCGCTGAACCCGGACAGCAACTATGCCAACGAGGCGCGGTCCATCGCCGCCAGCGGGCGCCACTTCCTCAACCGGCACAGCGAGGACCCGGGCAACCTGGCCATCGTCATGGATGTCGACGACACGACGCTCACGACGTACAACTACGAGCTCTACAGCAACTGGGACTTCAATCCGACCACGAACGGGATGTTCGTGGACCAGCAGCTGTTCCCGGCCACGCCGGGGATGGTCCGGATGGCCAGGCGGGCGCACAACCTGGGTTACGCCGTCTTCTTCCTGACCGGGCGGCCGCAGGTCCAGGAGGCAGCGACGCTGGGCAACCTGACCCACGACGGAATCGGCGTGGATGCCGGCTACCCGATGCCGACCGAGGCGACCGCAGGTGTTGATGGCCTCTTCACCAAGCCGGCCATCGGCTCGTACCCTGCCTACCTGAACAAGCCGGAGTTCTGCGCCGCGGCCATCGCGGCCAGCCTCTCGTGCCCCACGATCCAGTACAAGTCCGGCGTTCGCGCCTACATCGAGTCGCTTGGCTACACGATCGTCGGGAACTTCGGCGACCAGTTCAGCGACCTGCTGGGCGGCTTCTCGGTGAAGACGTTCAAGATGCCGAACCCGAACTACTTCCTGCCCTAGCGCGGGAGCTCCACGCGATGACGAGGCTGTCGGGCGACCCCCGGCGGCCTCGCCCGCCGGCACTACCATCGCGGAATGACGCATCAGCAATTCAACGCCGTTGCGGGGGTTCATCCGGGGACCGGCTATAGCCACGCTGTCGCAGCCAGCGGCCGGCTGGTCGCCATCGCCGGCCAGGTGGCAATGGACGAGCACGGAGAGCTTGTGGGGCCATCCGATCCGAGCGCCCAGGCCGAGCGGGTCTTCGAGAACCTGCGCGCCGTGCTCGAGGCGGCCGGCGCGAGCTTCGCCGATGTCATCAAGTTCGGCGTATTCACCACCGACATCTCGTACCTGCCGGCGATCCGCGAGGTCCGCGATCGGTACGTGGACACCACCAGACCGCCGGCGAGCACGGCCGTCCAAGTCGGGGCGCTGTTCCGGCCTGGCTATCTCGTGGAAATCGACGCCCTGGCGGTGGTGCCCTAGCGCGCGTCCGTCCTGAAATGGCGGCGACAGCGAGCCTGGTACTTGTCCAGGCCGCCGACGTGTTCGGCAACGGGCTCCGTGGGTGACGCGTTGCTCTCAGCGACGCGGATGTGGAAGACCGCTTCCTCGCCGCACACCGTGCAGATGGCGGTCAGCTTGTCGACCCGCTCGGCCAGCGCCATGAGAGCCGGCAGCGGCTCGAATGGCTGCCCCTCGAATGTCACAGCGAGGCCGGCGACGATGACCGTCTGCCCGCGATCGGCCAGGTCTGTCACGACGGGCACGAGGCCCGGCCCGAAGAAGTGCGCCTCGTCGATGGCCACGAGATCGGTCTCGTCCGCCAGAGCGCGCTCGACGTCCTCCGGCGTGCTGGCGGCCACGGAGGGATAGTCGAGGCCGGTGTGGGAGGCCACGCGGTCGGTCCCGCCGCGCCGGTCCAGCGCGTGGTTGATGACGACGACACGACGGCCCGCCACCTCGGCCCGGCGCACGCGGCGCAGCAGCTCCTCTGTCTTGCCGGCGAACATCGGGCCACAGATGACCTCCAGCCGGCCCTGGTTGCTCACCCCGCTTCGCCGAATCGGCTGCGATGCTCGGGCGGGATGAGCGGCTTCTCGGCGCGCACCTTCAGCTCCTGCACTGCCCAGCTGTTGCCGTCCGGGTCGCTGAAGCCAAAGAACGTGCCGCCGTCCCGCTCGTCGAACGTCATGATGTCGCTAACCTCGACGCCGCGGTCCTTCAGCTCCTGCCGCGCGGCGGCCGCGTCGGAGACGACCAGCTGCAGGCCGCGAAGCGAGCCAGGTGCCATCTCGTTCTGGGAGGGAAGGTCGCCGATGACGATGGAGCAGCCCGACCCCCGCGGCGTGAGCTGCACCACATGCATCTGCTCGTTGCGGGTGTCGTGGTCGAGGTTGAAGCCGACCTTGTCCCGATAGAACTCGACGGCGCGATCAATGTCGCTGACCGGTAGGATCACGACCTCCAGGGTCCAGTCCATTCATCACCTCAACTGACAGCGAAGCGCACGAGCCGTGCTGGCTCGTGCGCTTCCATTTTCGGCTTGTGCAACCGGGCAGCGCCCGGCGTCACTCAGCTGTCACTCGGCGGGTTTCGGCGCCTGCGGCGTCCCACCCATGTTGTCGGGGTCGTACTGACCGGTGCCCGACTCGTCGCCAGTCGGCGTGCCACCCGGGTTCTCGGCGGTGTACTGGCCCAGGTTCGAGGCCTGCGCCTCTGCCTGGGTCAAGGTGCCACCCGGGTTCTCGGCGGTGTACTGCCCCAGGTTCGAGGCCTGCGCCTCTGCCTGGGTCAAGGTGCCGCCCGGATTCTCGGCGGTGTACTGGCCAAGGTTCGAGGCCTGCGCCTCTGCCTGGGTCAAGGTGCC
>DASSEC010000164.1:0-2851 GCA_035696685.1 Candidatus Limnocylindria bacterium
TCCTCGACATGCTGGTCCCCGAGTCTCGACCACGTCATGGTCTCGCCGGCACGCCGGCTTTGGGCGACATCAGTGCTTCACTAGTCATCGGGTCTGCATGATTGCGTCGCCGTCCACGGGGCACGCCGCCGGGCTAACGTAGCCCGCCGTGTTCGGCACGCGGAACCTATGGCCCCGGTCGGCCCATGCCGTCCGTCAGCAGGCCGCTAGCGGTTGCCGCTGCGGCCCTCCCGAATCTCCGTAATCTCTCCGCGGATGTAGCCGATGAGCTCCAGAAGTGCGTCGTCCGGCTCAGGCTCGATTGCCAGTGCCGTCTGCTCCACGATCTCGGATGCTCGCTCTGCGAGCAGAGGCGTGGCGCGGTCGTGATTCAACTCCTGGCGAATCACTGCCAGGACCTGACGAAGCTGCATCACCGCTCGTCGCCGCTGCATCGGAGAACCCCCGATTTAGAGATCAGTTCCGCCGCTATCGCAATCGACGTGCCCAGACCGGCACGGGCCTGCTGTCTGGCTGTCACGACCACGCGCGATGACGGGCGCGATAGGTGCATCGTCGCCGCTGTGCCACCATGATTTCCTAGAACGATCCGTCGGGAGGGGTAATGAAGTTCGGTTTGGAGATCAACGAGTTTGACTGGCCCGGTGGGCCCGGCGAGACGGGTCGTCACCTAGCTGACATCGGCAAGCGGGCGGAGGCGGCCGGCTTCCACTCGCTGTGGGTCTGGGATCACTTCATCCAGTTGCGAGGTTGGACTGAGCCGATCCTCGAGGGGTGGCTTACGCTGGCCTACCTCGCGGCGGCCACGCGGCGGGTTCGCATCGGCACGCTCGTTACCGGCGTGACGTATCGCTATCCGGCCATCTTGGTCAAGCAGGCGACCACGCTGGACGTGCTATCGGGCGGTCGCTCTTACTTCGGGGTCGGTGCGGCGTGGAACGAGCGTGAACACGCCGCCTTTGGGGTTCGATTTCCGCCTATCGGCGAGCGCTTCGAGCTGCTCGAGGAGATGTTGCAGGTAGCCCATCGAGCATGGAAGGGGGAGACCGAACCGTTCGCGGGAAGGCACGTGCAGCTCGCCGAGCAGATGGACAGCCCACCGCCCGTCCAGCGGCCCCATCCGCCGATCTTGATCGGCGGCGGAGGCGAGCGGAAGACGCTTCGCCTGGTAGCGCAATACGGGGATGCGACGCACCAGACCACCGCCGACCCCGCCGTCATGCGCCATAAGATGGAGGTGTTGCGCGGCCACTGCGAAGCCATCGGCCGACCCTTCGATGAGATTGAGCGCTTCTGCGGCCTCGACATCTCAGCACCCGGGCATCGCGGGAACATCGCGGATGGCGACACCATCTTGGAGCGGGTGAGCGCCCTGGCAGATGCGGGCGCGCAGGGAGTCTTCCAGGTGCTGCCGCACCTAGCTGACACCGATTCCATCGAGCGCTTCGGAGAGCAAGTGATTTCGCGCGCCGGCTGAGCCGGGGCTGCGAGTCGGCGGGTCAGCCGCGGATACCCACCGAGGCGATGCCGCCGGTGAGCTTGTTCTGGGAAACGGCGTACACGATCAGTGGTGGAAGCATGGCCACCAGCGTTGCTGCCATCACGATATTCCACTCCGTCCCAACCGTGGTCACCTCGCGCGCCAGCGCCAGCGGTACCGTGAACCAGGCCTGGTCATCCAGGTAGAGGAGTGGCCCGAAGAAGTCGTTCCACACGCCCAGAAAGGTGAAGACGGCGACCACTACTAAGGCTGGGACCGAGAGCGGCAGGACGATGCGCCAGTAGATGGTCCAGAAGCCCGCGCCGTCGATGCGTGCCGCCTCGTCGAGTTCCTTAGGGATCGTGCGCATGTACTGGCGCAGCAGGAAGATGAAGAACGGGCTTCCGGTAAACGATGGCACGATCAGCGGCAGGTAGCCCGCGGGGAACCCATCGACGGTGCCGTACCAGCCGATGTTGAAGAAGAGCAGGAACTGCGGGACCAGCAGCACCGGCGCGGGAAGGAGCATGGTCGCCAGCACAATCCCGAACAGCACGTTCTTGCCACGGAAGTTCAGCCGCGCAAAGGCGTAGGCAATGAGGGAGTTCGACAGCAGCGCGCCGACGATGTTCAGGGAGGCCAGGAGCAAGCTGTTCAACGCGAACCGCGCATACGGCTGCGATGGTTTGGTCAGGGCGTCCACGAATGTGCCGAGATTGAAGTAGCGCGTTGGAAACCATTCCGGCGGAAAGGTGAAGACCGGCACGTGCGCCGGCTTAAGCGCGGCGGTCAGCATCCAGCCCAGAGGGAGCACGATGAAGGCCGTCAAAGCCACAAGGCACCCGTAAACCAGGGCACCTTGAAGAATCCCGCGCCTGCCCATGGCTGCTCAGACCTGGTAGAACACGAACCGCTTCTCCAGCCGGAACGTGATCCATACCAACACGAGCCCGATGACGGTCAGGATCCACGCCAGGGCTGCCGCGTACCCCATCTGTCCTTCCACGAAGCCGCGTCGATAGAGCAGCAGCATGTAGAACAGCAGCGAGTCGGCTGGCCCCGCCGCTCCGCCCGCGCCGGAAATGACGATGACCGGCCCGATGATCACGAGCGCGGCGGTCAGCTCGCCGATAAACAGGAAGAACATCGTGGGCGACAGCATGGGCAGGGTGATGTGACGAAACTTCTGCCAGGGGCCCGCGCCGTCCATACCTGCCGCTTCGTATAGGTCGGGGGGGATGTTCTGGAGGCCCGCGAGGTAGATGATGGCGTTGGTGCCGACGCCCCAGAGGCCCATAATCGCGACCCCCCACAGGGCGAAGTCAGGATCCTGGAACCAGTTGGGTGGATCGCCGATGCCAATCGAGCGGA
>DASSEC010000165.1:0-2888 GCA_035696685.1 Candidatus Limnocylindria bacterium
GGTTGGCGCGCATCTCGGCCTTCACGCCGCGCGAGCGGTAGCCGCTGGCGCGCAGCTCACCCAGGGTGCTGATGGTCGGCGTCTCGTTCATGCGCTGGCTCCTTCGATCGCGGTGTCGGGCAGGGTCGGGTAATCAAGTACGGCGCGCGCCACGTCGGGTGGCGAGCAGATGCCGCGATCTGCCAGCGCCACCAGGAATGCGGCACGCTGGGCGAGCTCCTCCTCCAGGGCCGCCGCACGAATGCCCAGTGAGGCGGCCAGGACCTCGTACGCCGCTGGGTCGTGCTCCAGCACCCGTTCTCGCCGGCCGCCATCCGAGGCCAGGATCGGCGGCAC
Organism: Candidatus Limnocylindria bacterium; assembly: GCA_035696685.1. Taxonomy (GTDB): domain Bacteria; phylum Chloroflexota; class Limnocylindria; order QHBO01; family QHBO01; genus DASSCW01. The sequence continues at coordinate 337 of DASSEC010000165.1, forward strand.
GGGCAGTCGCTGCGCGCCGGTGAGCCGCGGCGAGCGGCCGCCAGCCAGGGCCGCCAGCCGAACGGGAGCCAGCCTGCCCTCCGCGTCGAGCGGCAGGTGCCAGGCCTCTTCGACCCGGCGGTACATGCCCGCCGGAGTCCGGTAGGCCGAGTACTGCAGGTAGATGGTCAGGCCGGCCAGGTCCGCATCGGCAGCGCCGACCTCGTCCCGCAGGCAGGCCAGCGCTTCATCGAGCGAGTCGGCGTGCATGGTGCCGCCGAACCCGTACCCCGAGCCCGCCAGGTGCAGCGCGGCGCGAGCGTTCGGCCCCCAGACGTAGATCGGCAGGTGATCGCTCAGCTCGTTCACCAGCAGGAACCCGCGGTCCGGCCCGATCTCATCGGTCCAGCCCATGTCCTGCGCCCACCCGCGCAGGAAGACGCCGACCGTGTGGTCCGGCAGGAAGTCGACCAGCGCCGAAAGGGTGGTGGTCTTGCCCGCCTGCGGCGCCTCGCTGGCAAGCATCACGCCGTGCCGGCGCGCCATCACGGTCCACAGCACCGCCATCAGCCGCGCGTCCACGCTGCCCGAGCGCACGATCTCGACCGCACTCATCGGCTGCGGCAACGACCAGTGGTATCCCCACCAGCCCTCGGGGAAGCGCCGGAACCAGTCGACGAGGGCACGATCCATCGTGCCGGCACGGTACGCGTGGCGGACCCGCCACGCAACCGGGGCCAGGAGGGCGGTCGACCGGCCGGTATGATCGACGGCATGGCACCCGAGGCACCCGCCCATCTGCCCATGCTGCGCGGCGAGCGAGTCTGGCTGCGTGCCGCCACCAAGGCCGATTTCATCGAGGAAGCACCCGCGGTCAGCGACGCCGAGACCGGCCACTTCCTGGGCCTCAAGCATCCGGTCAGCGCCGAGGGCGCGGAGCAGTTCGCGCAGGAGATCCTGTCGCAGCAGGGCCGCAGCATCTGGGCCTTCACCATCTGCCTGCTGGGCGACGATCGGCGGATCGGCACGGTCAACCTGCGCAACCTCGACCGCGAGAACGGCAATGCCGAGCTGGCGATCGTAATCGGCGACAAGACCTTGCAGGGCCAGGGTCTTGGCACTGACGCGCTGAACTGCCTGGTCGACTTCGGGTTCGGCGAGCTGCGGCTGGAGCGCATCTACCTGCACGTCTTCGACTTCAACGTCCGCGCCCAGCGCTCGTACCAGAAGGCGGGATTCCAGACCGATGCGGTCCTGCGGCACGCCCGCTTCCATCGCGGCAAGCATCACGACGTGCACCTGATGTCCATCCTGCGGGACGACTGGCTGGCCCTCGACCGCCGCCGCGCCTGGGATCCGCCTCCGGACTGACCGCCGGCCTCAGCCTTGCGCCCGGAAGGCCACCATCAGCGCATCGGTGACCGGCCGGTAGCCGATGGCCTGGTAGATGTGGTTCGAGGTCGGGTTGCCGAGGTCGGTGTACAGGAAGCAGTACGCGCGGCCCTCGTCCAGCATGGTCTGGCTGACCCACGCCGTGAGCCTGCTGGCGAACCCACGTCCGCGCTGCTCCGTTGGCGTGTACACCGGGCCGATCCGGATGCCATTCGGCGTTCGACCGCTGGAGCTCACCATCGAGACGGGCGTGCCGTCGACCTCCCAGAACCAGAACCGCCGGCCGTTGCCCCGCTCCCAGCCGTCGAGTGCCCGATCGGTGAGCCCGGCCTCCGCTTCGTCCATGATCTCGACTGCGAACTGCAGCAGCCACCTGCGAAGCATCGGCCGGTCCGAGGCGTCGGCCAGCCGCGACGAACCGGGCACTCGGGCCGGTTCGGTGACCTCGTGGAGGCGGTAGATGCGCTCCTCGCGACGAACCTCCCACGCGACGCCGGCCGATCGCGCCCAGGTGTCGGCAAACGCCCGCACGGCCCCAGGCGGCCCGACGACGCCCGGCAGCGGCTCGCCGGCAAGCTCCGCCGCCAGCCTCCCCGGGGCGTCAGCAGCGTCGAGCTCGGACAGGATCAGGTTGTGCGGCGGGGTCTGGATCGCGGCCCCCACGACCGCGCCATCCTCCGCGGCAAGGGTCATGAGCAATGGCGCCGGCTCGTCCCCATCGGACAGCCCGGACACGATGCCCAGGATCAGGTTGTGCTCAGCCTCGCGCTCCGCCAGGAAGCGGCCGGCCGCGGCCATGAACGCATTCCGACGTGCGTACCGCTGGAGGCGCATCGCTCCCATTCTGCCCGCGGCGGTACGCTTCGCGCATGACGAAGATTGGTTACGCCTGCATGCTCGAGCAGTTCCACCCCACCGACCTGCTGGACTGGGCGGCGCAGGCCGAATCCGCCGGCTTCGAGGCGGGCTTCCAGGTCAGTGAGCACTTCCACCCGTGGACGCCACAGCAGGGGCAGGCGGCATTCGCCTGGAGCTTCATGGGCGCGCTGGGTACCCGCACGTCCCTGCCGTTCGGCACGGCCGTCACCTGCCCGGGGTTCCGCTATCACCCCGCCGTCATCGCCCATGCGGCGGCGACGCTCGGGGCCATGTTCCCCGGCCGCTTCTGGCTGGGCCTCGGC
>DASSEC010000166.1:0-4586 GCA_035696685.1 Candidatus Limnocylindria bacterium
CGCCTCCTCGACGGTGGCGATCCTGCCGCGGCGCTCCCCATCCTCGAACCACTGACCGACCATCCCGACCCACAGGTGGCCGGCAGCGCCTGGCTGGCCGTGGGCACGGCGCGCTACCGCCTCGACGACGAGGCCGGCGCCCTGCAGGCCTGGCAGCAGGCCGCCGAGCTGGGTGGGCCGATGGCCTGGCTGGGCTGGCGTTCCGCAGCCGAGCAGCACGTCCGCGACGGCGACCTCGATGACGCGATCGAGGCGTACCGCGAGGCCGACCGCCGCGCGCCACCGCACGAGCGCGGCGCCATCGCCAACCGCATCGCCTGGCTGCTCAAGGAGACCGGCCACGACTTCGCCGCGCGGCGCCAGTTCAACCGCGCGCGTGGGCCGTATGCAAGGTACCCGGCCTTCGTCACGTGGGCGATCATCGCCGTCAACGTCGCCGTTTTCCTGATCGACGGAGCCCTGGCCGGAGCGGGATCCTTCAGCATGATGGGCGGCGGCGGGCCGCTGCTGAACGCCGGCGCCGTGTCGCGCGATGCGGTCGTGAGCGGCGACTGGTGGACCCTCTTCACCAGCGCGTTCCTGCACCTGGGGCTCCTGCACATCGGCTTCAACATGTACGCGCTCTGGCTGTTCGGACCGATCATCGAGCAGCTGTATGGGCACCTTGAGTACCTGGTGCTCTACCTGCTCTGCGCGCTCGGCGGCAGCGTGCTGACCATCCTGGCCGCGCCCGACAGCGCAGCGGTCGGAGCATCCGGCGCCATCTTCGGGCTGTTCGGGCTCGCGTTCGTGGTCTCCCGCCGACGCCACCTGCTGCTCGGCCCGCAGGCGCGCTCGATCCTGTCGCAGGCCGGCATGCTGCTCTTCATCAACCTGATCATCACGTTCACCATCCCGGGCATCAGCTGGACCGGCCATGTCGGAGGCCTGCTGGTCGGCGCGCTGATCGGCCTGCTGCTGGTGCCCTCCAACGTGCCCACCCTGGGCGGGCTGTGGCGAGCGCCGGACGGGTCGAGCGTGAACCGGGGCACGCCCTGGCTCATGCGGGCCGCTGCGTACGCGCTGGTGGCGGTGCTCCTGGCAGCCGGCACGCTGGCGGTGACCAGCGGGGTGGTGTGAGCCGATGTGCTACGACGACGAGGCGCGCCCCCCGCTGCCGCCCATCCGCGGCGCCGCCGCGGATGCTCGTGAGCTGACGCTCGAGGCCGGAGACGGCGTCTCGGTGGCGGCCTATACGGCCCGTGCGGCGCACGATGGCGGCCCGGGGATGGTCATCCTGCCGGACGTCCGCGGCCTGCACCCGTTCTTCGAGGAGCTGGCCCTGCGCTTTGCCGAGGCGGGCGTGCACGCCGTGGCCATCGACTATTTCAGCCGGACGGCCGGCACCGGCCGCCGTCCGGAGGGCTTCGATTACCAGGACCACGTGGGCCAGACGCGGTACGCGTCGCTGAATGCCGACATCGCCGCCGCGGCGACCTACCTGCGTGGCCCGGAGGGCGGCAGCGCCGAGCGCATCTACACGGTGGGCTTCTGCTTCGGTGGGCGGCTGAGCTACCTGCAGGCGGCCGATGGGCCGGAGGTGGCCGGCGTCATCGGCTTCTACGGCTGGCCGGTGGGCCAGAACCGCGACCTGCCGGCGCCGGCGGACGAGGCGGGCCGCTTCCGCGCCCCCGTGCTGGCGCTGTGGGGCGGCGCCGACCGGGGCATCACCCCCGACATCGTGGAGCAGTTCGAGAACGCGCTGCGCTCAGCCGGCGTCGAGCACGAGAGCATCGTCTATCCGGACGCGCCGCACTCGTTCTTCGACCGCCACCAGGCCGACTATGCCGGCGCGTCGGACGACGCCTGGCGCCGGATGCTCTCCTTCGTGGGCCCGGCGGGCTAGGTGATTCGGCTCAGGAACCGGTCGCGGGCTGGCTGCCGCTGACGCGCTCCGGCTGCGACGGCTTCACGGGCCGCAGGTACAGGAACAGCACCAGCGCGACGTACGCCAGCCAGGTGGCCAGCGTGACCCACTCGGGCCTGCTGCTGTAGCCGAACAGCGCCCGCAGCAGCTGGCCGATGATGCCCACCACGCCTGTCGAGCCCTCGTGCGGCAGGACGGCACTGATGTCGAAGGCGCTGGTGCTGCCGACCGAGATCACGCCGATCTCGACGAACTCGTGCACCGCCTGGCTCAGCAGCCCGGCGGCGATGAAGATCAGGGCCACACCCGTCCAGCGGAAGAAGCGCTGCAGGTTGATGACCCGGGCCCCGCGGTAGAAGCCGTAGCCCAGCGCCACGGCGACGAGGAGGCCAACCAGGGCGCCGGCCAGCGTGCTCGTCGCCGCGTCATCGGCTCGGCTGGCAGCGGTGGCCTGCGCCAGCAGGAAGATGGACGTCTCGACGCCCTCGCGGATCACCGCGGCGAAGGCCAGCAGTGACAGGGCCCACGCGCCGCCCTCGGTCAGGGCGCGATCGATGCCGGCGTGCAGCTCGCCCCGGATGTTCGCCGAGGTGCGGCGCATCCAGAACAGCATCCAGGTCACGACCCCCGCCGCCAGGAGCATCGTCAGCCCTTCGAAGACCTGTTCAGCGGGCTCCTCGAACCCGCGCACGGTCACCCACAGGACCAGGCCCACGATCGCGCTGAGCACCACGGCGGCGCTGGTGCCGATCCAGATACGTCCGAAGTGCCGCTGGTTGCCGGTCTTGGCCAGGTAGGCGAGCACGATGCTGACGATGAGCGCCGCCTCGACCCCTTCGCGCAGACCGGTGAGGAGGCCGGTGGTCAGAAACCCGAAGTCCAAGCCGTGCGCTCCTGTTGATCTGGTGGCTGGCCGAGGGCGGGTGCCGGGCGACTTAGGCTAGCCTAACCCCCGGGGTCAGTCAAAACGAACTACCGGCACCGTGGTCGGAATTAGCCACCCAGCGCTGGCTGGCCACGCCATCGGTACAATTCGGCATCCCCCGAGTCCTCCCACCGGAGCTTCCATGATCGATTTCTCCCTGACCGATGCGCAGCGCGAGCTGCAGCGCACCGCCCGGGCCTTTGCCGAGCGCGAGATCCTGCCCCGCATCCACGACCTCGACGCCAGCTCGACGTACGACCGCAGCCTCTACGAGAAGATGGGCGCCGAGGGCTTCCTGGGCCTGCCGATCCCCGAGCAGTACGGCGGCGCCGGCTTTGACTACATCGCCTTCGCGCTGCTGTGCGAGGAGATGGAGCGGGCCGATACGGCGTTCCGCGTGATCCTGTCGGTCCACACCGGCCTGAATTCGCTCACCCTGCTGCAATGGGGGAACGAGGACCAGAAGGAGCGGTACCTGATCCCGCAGGCGCGGGGCGAGAAGCTGGCGACCTTCGGCCTCACCGAGCCTGGCGTCGGGTCTGACGCGGCCAACCTCTCGACCACGGCCCGCCGCGATGGCGACCGGTACATCCTCAACGGCAGCAAGATCTGGATCAGCCTGGCCGATACCGCCGACAACTTCCTGGTCTTTGCCACCGTCGACAAGAGCAAGGGCCACAAGGGCATCACCGCATTCATCGTGGAGCGCTCCTTCCCCGGCTTCTCCTCTGATTCCCTGCACGGGAAGCTGGGCGTCCGCGCCGGCAACACCGGCATCCTCTACTTCAACGACTGCGAGGTGCCTGCCGCCAACCGGGTCGGCGAGGAGGGCGAGGGCTTCACGATCGCCATGAGCGCCATCGACCAGGGCCGGTTCACGGTCGCCGCCGGCTCGGTCGGGCTGGCGCAGGCCTGCCTGGACGCATCGGTCAAGTACGCGCACGAGCGCAAGGCATTCGGCAGCGAGATCGGGGAGCACCAGCTCGTCAAGCAGATGCTGGCGCGCATGTACCAGGGCATCGAGGCGGGACGGCTGCTCGTCTTCAAGGCCGGCTGGAAGAAGAACCGGGGCGAGCGCAACACCCGCGAGACCTCGCTGGCCAAGTGGTTCGCCACCGACCATGCGGTGCAGTCGGCCATGGACGCGATCCAGGTCCACGGGGCCTACGGCTACTCGAACGAGTACCCGGTGGAGCGGTACCTGCGCAACTCCAAGGGCTCGGTGATCTACGAGGGCACGTCGCAGATCCACACCCTGATGCAGGCGGACTACCTGCTGGGCTACCGCAAGGACCGCGACCTGCGGCTGCCGCAACCCGCCTACGAAGGGGAGATGTAGCTAGGCGGGCTCCAGCAGGAGGGTCTCGACCGCCGCGCTGGCCACTGCCTCCTCGGACCAGGCGATGGGCACGCCCTCGCCGCGCTGCCAGAGCTCGAACAGGTCGCGGTAGTGCGGTGACAGGGGATTGCCGGATTGGCCGCCGGCGAGCACGAACCGGCTGCGCTCCGGATCGGCCAGGTCGATGACGACGCGCGTGTTGGCGAGATAGCCCGGATTGTCGAAGGGGTGGAGCGGGCCTGAGGCGGCCTGCATGGGCGTGGTGGCGTCCCCGCCCATGGGCACCGGGCCGATGTTGAACGTGTCCGCCAGGATGGCCTGCGATCCAACCGGGTGTCGCAGCGTCAGCGTCCGCAAGCGGCCCCACGCCCACCCGGCCGGATCCCCGCCGTGCTCGGCGCGAAGACGGCGAATGG
>DASSEC010000167.1:0-2271 GCA_035696685.1 Candidatus Limnocylindria bacterium
ATCCGGCTCGGTCTGATCGGTGCGGGGGTTCAGGACGGTTTGTCCGTCGGCCCCCGGAGGAACTTGTCCACCAGCTCCGCCAGGTCCGTCGCGGCCTCCTCACGGAGCTGATAGGCGTTGAAGCCGGACGTGCCGGTCTGCATCGGCCGCACCAACCCGGCCAGGTAGAGGATCCCCATGTGGTGCCGCAGCGTCGAGCGCGGCACGCCCAGCTCCTCGCCCAGCTCCTTCAGGCCCATCCCACGCTCCTTCAGCGCGGCCAGGATCCGCAGCCGGCCGCGGTCACCCAGGGCCGCCGCCAGCCTCACCAGCCGGTCGGATGGCCCCGCGCCGAGCGACTCCGCGTGCCGATCGGAGAGCGGATACACGAACAGCATCTGGTCGGTGAACTCGAAGTAGTAGACCTGCGGCCGGATCACGAATGACGGGATCAAGACCACGCCGTTGACCTCGGCGCTCGGGGAGTAGGCGGTGTCGATGGCCGTCCGGATCACGTCCAGCGGGTCTTCGACCAGCGCCGCCTGCCGCTTCTCCCCCGCATCCGCCGCCAGTGCGTCGAGCGTGGGCTCGATGTGCTGCCACAGGTCGCGTTCCAGCACGCGCAGCAGGTTGACCAGCCGCTCCTGCGTCTGCGCCGGCGAGTCCTTCAGCAGCTCGCGAATGCCGGTCTGCCACGGCGAGTCCTCGGGCCAGGCCAGCCGCAGGAAGTCGCGCTGGGCGGTGGCGCTGCCCGCGGCCGCCTCCTCGATCAGTTCGATCCCCACCGTGCGCTGCAGGTTCCGGTAGCGGCGGCCCAGCAGCTCCAGCCGCAGCTCCGGCGCATGCATCTGCTCCACGCGATCGATGAAGGAGCCGATGTCGTGCTCGCCGCCGACCTCCAGCGCGATGCCATACAGGTGGTCCCAGATCATCACCGAGCCGCCGGCGAAGCCTCGCAGCTGACCGAACGTCTCCGGCGCGCTGCGCGCCAGCTTCGCGAACCAGGCCCGACCCAGGTCGTAGTAGGCGTGGTGGCTGCGGAACAGGTAGGCCTGGGTGATGGCCAGCAGCTCGAAGCTCGGTCCGTAGGCGGTCCGAACCGAGAGCGCGGTGCGGGGAGGGGCGGACGGGACGGCCGTGGTCATCGCGAGCTCACACGATACCACCAAGTGTTACCGGGTTCGTATGTAGGAGAAGTTCTGGCCATGTGGCGAAATTTCCCGCCATGTGTGTACCGCATGGCCATTGGTCCAATTCTTCATACATGCCCTGGTCCCCAGGGTGGAGGTACAGATGCAGAGACCACAGGGTCAGGCGCTCCGCGGCTTCGCACTCGGCGCAGCCATGCTCCTGGTGCTGGCCGGCTGCCAGCCGTCGGGCAACCAGCCCAGCGGTTCGACGGGTGGCAACGCCAGTCCGGGCACCGGGAGCGCCGGAGGTACGATCTTCATCCTCAACCAGGGCGCGCAATGGGATCAGACCGATCCCCAGCGGGTCTATACCGGCGAGGATCTCGCCTTCTTCGGCGCGACCATGTTCCGCGGCCTGGTCTCCTTCAAGTACTCGCCGGACACCGAGGAGGCGACGACCCTCGTCCCCGACCTCGCCACCGATACCGGCACCCCCAACGCGGACGCCACCGAGTGGAAGTTCACGCTGCGCGACGGCGCCACGTTCGAGGACGGCTCGCCGGTCACCTGCGAGGACGTCAAGTACGGTGTCAGCCGCACCTTCGCGACCGACGTCATCAACCAGGGCCCGACCTACCAGATCGCGTACCTGGATATCCCGGTCGAGGACAATCCGGACTCCGACTTCCCGTCGAAGTACCACGGCCCCTACTCGGGTGAGGGCCAGGAGCTGTTCGACAAGGCGGTGGTCTGCGACGGCAACACCATCACCTTCCACCTGAACAAGTCCGTGCCGGACTTCAACTTCGCGACCACGCTCGGCTTCTTCCCGGTGCCGAAGGACAAGGACACGGGCGAGAACTACGGCAAGCACCCCATCTCCAGCGGCCCGTACAAGCTCGACAGCTACACCACGGGCAACGGCGGCAAGATGATCCTGGTCCGCAACGACGCGTGGGATCCGGCCAACGACCCGATCCGCAAGGCGTTCCCCGACAAGTGGGAGATCGACTTCGGCATCGACGCGAAGGTCATGGACCAGCGGCTGATCGCCAGCGCCGGCAACGACGCCACTGCGATCCAGTACGGCAACGTCCAGCCTGAGAACCTGCCGACCGTCTTCGCTGACAAGAGCACCCCGAACCCGCGCTTCGCGGGCCGG
>DASSEC010000168.1:0-10084 GCA_035696685.1 Candidatus Limnocylindria bacterium
GCCGAGGAAGAGGCAAACAACCCGGAGTTCGCCAAGTCGCTGGCCGAGATGGCGGACGTCTACGTCAACGACGCATTCGGCTCCGCGCACCGCGCCCATGCCTCGACCGAGGGCATCACGCACTTCCTGCCGGCGGTTGCCGGCCTGCTGATGGAGCGGGAGGTCACCGCGCTCTCCACGCTGATGCAGAAGCCGCCGAAGCCGTTCCACACGGTGATCGGCGGTTCTAAGGTGTCGGGCAAGCTGGAGGTGCTGGAATCGCTCCTTTCCCGATGCCAGGCGATCCTGGTGGGTGGTGGCATGGCCAACACCTTCCTGGCCGCCCGCGGCCTGGCGCTGGGCAAGAGCCTGGTCGAGAACGAGCAGCTCGAGAACGCGGAACGGATCGTGGCCGAGGCGCGACGCAAACGAGTGCGCTTCATGCTGCCGACCGACGTCGTCATCGCGGCACAGGTCCATCCGCGCTCCCAGCGGCAGGTGGTGCCCGTCGACCAGGTTCCAAAGGATTGGTCGGTCGTGGACATCGGCCCCCAGACCATGGCCGCCTACACCGAGCATCTCGCCAAGGCGAAGACGATCTTCTGGAACGGACCGCTGGGCATCTTCGAGATCACGCCCTTCGCCGACGCCACGAACGCCATGGCCCGCTTCCTGGCGGAACGCAGCAAGGCCGGCGTGGTGACCGTGGTCGGTGGCGGCGACTCGGTGGCGGCGGTGGAGCAGCTGGGCCTGGTTGACCACATGAGCCACGTCAGCACTGGCGGGGGAGCATCGCTGGAGTTCGTGGAGGGCAAAACGCTTCCAGGCGTCGCGGCCCTGCTGGACATCGACGCCCAGGCCACGCCGAAGGCACCGCCAAAGGCGAAGCCTCGAGCGACGGCCAAGCGCCGATGACGACCCTCGTCGAGGACGTCATCGCGCGCGAGGTCCTGGACTCGCGCGGCAACCCGACCGTGGAGGTCGACGTGTTCCTGGACGGCGGGGCGGTGGGCTCAGCCATCGTGCCGTCCGGCGCGTCAACCGGCGCCCACGAGGCCGTCGAGCTGCGCGATGGGGACCGCGAGCGATATGGCGGCAAGGGCGTGCTGACCGCGGTCCGCAACGTGAACGAGGCCATCCGGCCGGAGCTCGTGGGTTCGGACGCCATCGACCAGGTCAGCGTGGATCGGCTGCTCATCGACCTGGATGGGACGCCGAACAAGGGCCGGCTCGGGGCCAACGCCCTGCTCGGCGTCTCCCTGGCTGTGGCCCGCGCGGCCGCCGAGTCGCTGACGCTGCCGCTGTATCGGTACCTGGGGGGCGCGGCGGCGCGCGTGCTGCCCGTCCCATTGGTCAACATCCTGAACGGCGGCAAGCACGCGATCGATTCCACTGACTTCCAGGAGTTCATGATCGCCCCGCTTGGCGCGCCGTCCTTCCGCGAGGCAGTGCGCTGGGCAGCGGAAACCTTTCATGCCCTCGGCGCCCTGCTCCACGAGCGCAGCTTCGCCACCACCGTCGGCGACGAGGGCGGCTACGCCCCGAGCCTGGAGAGCAACGAGGCGGCCATTGCGCTGGTGGTGGAGGCGATCGAACGGGCGGGCTTCGCGCCGGGCAGCCAGATCGCCATCGCGCTCGACCCGGCCACCACTGAGCTGTTCCAGGACGGCAGCTACGTGCTGGCCCGTGAGGGACGCACCATCTCGCCGGACGAGCTCATCAACTTCTGGGTCGACTGGGCGGATCGCTATCCGATCGTGAGCCTGGAGGACGGCCTGGCCGAGGACGACTGGGATGCCTGGCGGGCGCTGACCAAGCGGGCCGGATCCCGGCTGCAGCTGGTGGGCGACGACCTGCTGGTCACCAATACCGTCCGGCTCGCCAGGGCGATCGAGGAGCACGCGGCGAACAGCATCCTGGTGAAGCTCAACCAGATCGGCACGCTCACTGAGACGATCGAGGCGGTGGAGATGGCTCAGCGCGCGGGCTGGACCGCCGTGATCAGCCATCGGTCGGGCGAGACGGAGGACACCACCATTGCCGACCTGGTCGTCGCGCTGAACACGGGGCAGATCAAGACCGGCAGCATGAGTCGGGGCGAGCGCATCGCCAAGTACAACCGCTTGCTGCGGATCGAGGAGGAGCTGGCGGACGCGGGCGAGTACGCCGGGCCGAAGGCCTTCGTCGCGAACCGAACCGCGGACCGGCCGGCGTAGGCTCGAGCTCAGGCCTCGGGGGCCGGCTCCTCGTCGGTCGTCGCCTGCCTGCGTCGGCGTGCGGCAGCCGACTCGCGAGTGGCGCGCGTGACGGCGACCTTCGCCTTGCCTGCCGCGGTGCGCGGCCGATCGGCCGCCTTTGCGGCGGCAGCCTTGGAGGCCTTGGCGGCCGCGACCTTCTTCCGCTGGGCGGTCTTGGTGGCAACGGACTTCTTCTTGGGGGCGGCCTCCACCGAGGTCCCGTCGAGCAGGTGCGCCTCGTTGGCCTTGGCCATCAGCCGGCTCTTGCGGCGGGCGGCGTTGTTCCTGTGGATGATGCCCTTCTCCGCCGCCCGATCAAGGGCGCTGATGGCGGCGGTGATCGCCTCCGGACCATCGCCCTCGGCGCGGCCGAGCGCGATGGCGCTGGCTCGCTGGACGAGGGTCTTCGCCTCGCTGCGGGTGCGGCGGTTCACCGCGCGCCGACGCAGCTCCTGGCGGACGCGCTTGAGCGCCTGGGGAGTTCGCGCGCCCTTCCAGGTGCGAGCTTTTCTGGCCACGGACGATCCTCGAGCAGATGCAGGTTGAGCATGAAATGAGCGCCGGCGAGATCGCGGCAGCTCGGCGGCGGAGTATAGCATCCGCGCTCCCACGCGGCCAAACACGGTTCCACCCCGTGGCCGGCCGGTGGTCGGCTCGACAGAATCGACCCCACGAATCAGAATCCGCCGTGCACCGCCGTTCCGAGTGGGGCGCTGCAACGCCGCAGGGGGAGCCGGCGTCACGGGAGGAATGGGACTGATCGACCACCACGCCACAGCTGGAGGGCTGTGAGCCGATGACCACTCCCTCGGTGGCCACACGCCTCCGCTTCGTTCCCGCGGCCATGCGCACGCGCCGCGGCTTCGCCTTTGGATTCCTGGCTACGCTGCTCGTCGGCGTCCTGGTCCTGATCGGCGCATCCGTCGGCGTGGCGCTGAGCCACGCAGACCAGATCATGCCGGGGGTGTCGGTCGACGGCGTAAACGTCGGCGGCATGGACCGGGCTGCGGCGGCCGCCCGGCTCGAGGAGCAGCTGCCATCACTGTCAGCCGGAACCCTGAGCGTGGACGTGGATGGCCATGTCAGCACCGTCCCGCTTGGTGAGCTGCGACGCCACTACGACATGGATGCCACGCTGGACGCCGCGTTCGGCGTCGCGCGCAGCGGCAATCCGCTGCAGGATGCCATCGAGCGACTGCGGACCCTCACCGGGCCGACGGCCACCGGTACGGCGGTCATCGTCCAGGACCATGCCGCGATCGAGGAGCTGGTGGCCTCCATCACCCGGGGATTCGATCGCGATGCGACGGACGCCACGGTTCGACGCGCCGGGCCGACCTTCGTGGCCGTCCCCGCCGTCACCGGGCTGACCATCGACGCGGACGCATTGCGCAACGCCCTGGATCAGGTCCTGGCGAAGCCCGGAAACGTGGCCTTCGACGCGCTCGTGACACGGCAGGATCCCGAGGTCAGCAGCGACCAGGCCTCGGCGGCTGCAGAGGACGCCTCGTTGGTCTCCGCCCAGCCGCTGGCCCTGCGGGGTGCCGGACGCAAGCTCATTCTCAGCCGGGATCAGCTGGCGGACCTGGTGCAGTTTCAGGCGACGGCGGGCGGATTGGGCATCTCCCTGGACGAGGCCGCCATTCGAAAGCTCCTGAAGCCCATCGCCCGGCAACTCACGTCCGCCCCGCGCAACGCCTCGTTCGCCTGGGGAGCCAACGGGGTGGTGGGGTTCTATCCGGGTGAGTCAGGTCGCAAGCTCAAGCTGAAGGTCACTGTCGCAAACGTGGTCGCCGCGCTGGATCGGCGCGCTGGCGGCAGGTTCGCGCCAAACGCCGCGCTCGCAATCGGCGTCGTGCAGCCGGCCGTCACGAACGAAGACGCCCGCAAGGTGGCGCCCGAGATGCGGCGGCTCGGCACCTGGACGACCTATTTCGTGCCCAGCGACGGCAACTTCTGGGGCGCCAACATCACGATCCCGGCACGTGACATCGACGGGAAGGTCATCGGTCCGGGCGAATGGTTCGAGTTCTGGCAGGGCATCGGCCCCGTTACGCTGGCGCACGGCTACGGCTACGGCGGCGCCATCATCGGTGGCCGATCTGTGGCCAACGGCGCGCTGGCGGGCGGGATCTGCTCGACGTCCACCACGCTCTTCAACGCGGCGATGCGCGCCGGCCTGCAGATCGGCCAGCGCACGAACCACTCCTACTACATCGATCGCTACCCGGTCGGGCTGGACGCCACGGTGCTCAAGACCGACTCGTACGAGACGGACATGACGTTCCGCAATGACACGGCGAACCCGATCGTGATCCGCTCGTACTGGGGCTCCGGATTCGTGCGCTTCGACATCTGGGGCGTGCCGGACGGCCGGACGGTGACCCTCTCCAGGCCGACGACCAGCAACTACGGCACGGCGGTGTGGACGACGGCGTTCAACCCCAGTCTGCCGGCCGGCACCTCGAAGATCGTTGAGTATCCGCACAACGGCTTCGACGCGGTCGTGACCCGATGGGTGCGCGACGCCAAGGGCAACATCATCCATCAGGACACCTGGTACAGCCACTACCACACGGTCAATGGCGTGACCGAATACGGCCCGAAGCGCGCGTCCAACTAGCCTCGCCGGGCACGCCCGCTAGACTCCGGCGGGTGATCCCCCAGGAGCGCATCCGCAACTTCAGCATCGTGGCGCACATCGACCACGGCAAGTCGACGCTGGCGGATCGGCTGCTGGAGCTGACCCACACCATCGACAAGCGCCAGATGACCAGCCAGGTGCTCGATTCGATGGACCTCGAGCGCGAGAAGGGCATCACCATCAAGGCGCGCGCGGTGCGACTGCAGTACGAGGCGGCCGACCGCCAGACGTACGCGCTCAACCTGATCGATACGCCCGGGCACGTCGACTTCAGCTACGAGGTGAGCCGATCCCTGCAGGCCTGCGAGGGCGCCATCCTGGTGGTGGACGCCAGCCAGGGGATCGAGGCGCAGACACTCGCGAACGTTCACCTCGCCATCGCTCAGGACCTCGTCATCATCCCGGTCCTCAACAAGATCGACCTGTCCAGCGCGGATCCGGAGACGGTGATGGCCGAGCTGGAGGACACGTTGGCCATCCCCCGCGAGCAGGTGATCCTGGCCTCGGCCAAGGAGGGGACCGGGGTGCCGGAAATCCTCGAGGCCATCGTGCAGCGCGTCCCGCCGCCAAGCGGCGACGCCAACGCCCGGTTGCAGGCGCTGGTCTTCGACAGCCACTACGACCAGTACAAGGGCGTGGTCGCCTACGTGCGCGTTGCGAACGGGACCCTGCACGACCATGAGCGCATTCGATTCATGGCCACCGAGGCGGAAAGCGACATCCTGGAGCTCGGCTACTTTCGCCCGCAGCCCGTCCCCACCCGAAGCCTCACCGCCGGCGAGGTCGGCTACGTGGCATCAGGTCTGAAGAGCATTGCCGAGGCGCGGGTGGGCGACACCCTGACCGATGCGGACAAGCCCGCTTCGCTGGCCCTGCCGGGGTACAAGGACGCGCTGCCACTGGTCTTCGCCGGCATCTACCCGCTACGTGGCGACGACTATCCGCTGCTGCGCGACGCGCTGGACAAGCTGCACCTCAACGACGCCAGCTTCGTGTACGAGCCAGAGTCAAGCGTGGCGCTGGGGTTCGGCTTCCGCTGCGGCTTCCTGGGGCTGCTGCACATGGAGATCGTCCAGGAGCGGCTGGAACGGGAGTTCGACCTGGACCTGCTGGCCTCGGCGCCCAGCGTCGAGTACCGGGTCAAGCGGATGCATCGGGCAGACGAAATCGAGGTCGACAACCCGGCCAACATGCCGGACCCCGGCGAGATCGAGGCGAT
Organism: Candidatus Limnocylindria bacterium; assembly: GCA_035696685.1. GTDB lineage: Bacteria > Chloroflexota > Limnocylindria > QHBO01 > QHBO01 > DASSCW01. Next base: position 6,080 of record DASSEC010000168.1, read on the forward strand.
CAGCGAGCCGTGGGTGGCGGCGCAGGTCATCACCCCCACCGACTACATCGGGCCGATCATGGAGCTGGCGACGAACCGGCGCGGCATCTTCGGCCAGATGGAATACCTGGACCCGCGGCGGGTGAACATGCACTTCGAGCTGCCGCTGGCCGAGCTGATCATCGACTTCTACGACCTGTTGAAGAGCCGCAGCTCGGGCTACGCCAGCCTGGACTACCAGTACATCGGCTATCGCGAGGGTGACCTCGTGAAGCTGGACATCCTCGTCAACGGCGAGCCCGTGGACGCACTCTCCCTGATCCTCCATCGGTCCAACGCCCAGCGGCAGGGCAGGACACTGGTGGAGAAGCTGAAGGAGCTGATCCCGCGCCAGATGTTCGAAGTGCCGGTCCAGGCCGCAATCGGCTCGCATATCATCAGCCGCGAGACGATCCGGGCCATGCGCAAGAACGTGCTGGCCAAGTGCTACGGCGGTGACATCACACGCAAGCGCAAGCTCCTCGAGAAGCAGAAGGAGGGCAAGCAGCGCATGAAGCGGATCGGATCCGTGGAGATCCCGCAGGAGGCCTTCCTGGCGGTGCTGCGGATGAACGAGGCCTCCTAGGTGTCGTTCGAGGAATCCCTCCGCCTCTCCATCGCCCTGGGCCTGACCATCTTCCTGGTCCTGCTGCGCTTCGACTCGGAGCGGATCATGCGCTCCGACTACTTCCGCTACCGCATCCCCTGGCTCGGCCCGGTCAGCTACTACGGCCTGGTAATCCTGTTCGCGATCGGCATCGTCTTCATCCTGCCCAATGGCCGCGGCCACCTCTTCCTGACCCCCGGCGAGCCCGGCGTGATGCTGCCTCTCCTGCTGGGGTTCGCGGCGGTGGGCATCTTGAATGCGATTGCCTTCGCGTTCCGCTGGTACGGCGGCATCACCCCGCTGCCGACGTCACTGCTGCCTTCGCGGCTGCTTGGCGCCGCGGCCAGCGCCGTGGCGGACGAGCTCCAGTTCCGCTCCATCGTGCTGGGGCTGCTCATCTTCGCCGGCATCCCCGGCGGCGTGACCGCCGCGGTCGTCCTGCAGGCGCTCCTCTACGGGCTGGCCCAGCGACGGCTGTGGCGCGACCGGCAGTGGTACTTCCTGATTGGCTCGGTGCTGCTGGGTTACGCGTGCGGCTGGGTGACGATCACCGCCAACTCGGTGGTGCCGGCCATGGTGGCGCACTTCCTGGTCATCGCGTCCCTGTTCGCGTTCGCCGGAGGCCGACTGCGGCAGCGCCCGATCTGACGGCTGCACGGCGCGCGATGCCATCCCACCACCTCTACGTCCACGTCCCGTTCTGCCGGCTGGTCTGCGCCTACTGCGACTTCGTGACGGTCGGGGGGCGGGCTGCGGACATCCCGCGCTACGTGGCCGCGCTGCATGCCGAGCTGACGCTACGACCCGCTCCGGGTGATCTGCTCACGGTGTATTTCGGCGGTGGAACGCCCTCGCTCCTCCGGCCCGATGCGGTGGCCGGCCTCCTGGCCGCGGCAGAGGTGCGCTGGCGCGCGACCCCGCAGGAGGTGACGCTGGAGGCGAATCCCAGCGCGCGAGAGGCCCCGGACTGGGCTGGGTTGCGGGCCGCGGGCGTGAACCGCATCTCGCTGGGGGTGCAGTCGCTGCGTGACAAGGAGCTCCGCGCACTGGCCCGGGGTCACTCGGCCGCCGAGGCGCGCGCTGCGTTCGCGGCCGCGCGTGCGGCCGGATTCGGGAACGTCAGCATCGACCTGATCTATGGCATCCCCGGCCAGTCGCTGGCCGGCTGGCGTGACGGCCTGCGCCGCGGGCTGGAGCTAGAGCCCGACCACGTCTCCCTCTACGCGCTGCAGCTCGCCCTGGTCCCCGATGAGTGGGCAGCGCCGCCCCGGGCCGGAGCCCAGCGCTGGCGCCGTCGGGTGGCAGCTCGCCAGGACGATGCCCTGGCGGCAGAGCAGTACCGCCTTGCGGAGGATCTCCTGGACGCTGCCGGGTTCCGTCACTACGAGCTGTCCTCGTGGGCCCGACCCGGGCTCGAGTCGCGCCACAATGGCGCCTACTGGGACCGTCGCGCGTACACCGGTATCGGCGCGGGTGCGCACTCGTACGACGGCGCTGGCATCCGCTCGTGGAATCACCGAGACCTGGACGCCTACCTGGCCGATATCGAGGCTGGCCGCCCGCCGCGCGCCGGGTGGGAGGAACTGGACGAGCCGACGCGTGCCTTCGACGCGGTTGCCCTCGGACTGCGCCGGGTCGAAGGCATGGGCCTCACCGCGTTTGCCGGGGAGTTCGGAAGCGACCCCAGGCAGCGATATCGAGCCGCGATCGCCGGTGGCGTCCAGGACGGCCTGCTCGAGCTGACCGCCGACCGCCTGCGGCTCTCGGCCGCGGGGCGGCTGCTGGCGTCCGAGGCGCTCCTTGCCTTCCTGCCTGAGACGGCCGAGGCTGGCGCAGCCTGATGCGGTTCCCGCCGCGCACGCTGGAGGGGATCGCGAATGCCAGCATCGACTGTGCGTTCCGTCGCTGGGAGCGGCCACGGGTGGAAGCTGGCGGACGACAGCTGACGGCCATCGGTGTCATCGGTTTCGACTCGGTGGAGACGGTGGCCCGCGAGGCCGTGACCGATGTAGAGGCCGCGCGCGCCGGGTTCGAATCAGCCGCACAGCTGATTGGCTTCCTCGATCGACGCGAGGCGGGCGACATCCACCGCGTGATGCTGCGCGTGGTTGGCCCGGACCCGCGCGTCGCGCTGCGCGACGCCGTTCCGGATGCCGCGGAGATCGACCACCTCTGCCGTCGGCTCGACCGGCTCGACCGGGCCAGCAGCCACGGTCCGTGGACGCGGGATGTGCTCGAGCTGATCGCCGCCAACCCGGAGCGGCGCGCCGGCGAGCTGGCGGCGGAAGTCGGCCGCGAGCGCCTGGCCTTCAAGGTCGACGTCCGCAAGCTGAAGCAGCTTGGCCTGACCGAGAGCCTTCCGATTGGGTACCGGATCTCACCGCGCGGACGCGCCGTGCTCGAACGCCTGCGCGAAGGAGTCCGGCCCGCCTGAGCGGGCCTCCAATCGGGGCTTGTGCCGCCGCGGGGGAATGTGCATCCTGCGCTCGTGCCCGAGGCTCGACCATGACGCTCGAGGCCGGAACTGTACTCGGCCGCTACCGCATCGAGTCGCTCATCGGCCATGGCGGCATGGGCGCTGTGTACCTGGCGCTCGACACCCAGCTGGATCGGCGGGTGGCGCTCAAGATCCTGTCGGCCGAGCTGGCGCACGATGAACGGTTCCGCGAGCGGTTCATCGCCGAGTCGCGCATTGCCGCCTCGCTAGACCACCCCCACATCGTGCCCGTCTACGAGGCCGGGGCGATTGACGGCCAGCTGTTCATCGCCATGCGCTACATCGACGGCAACGACTTGTCGACCGTCCTGGCCCAACGGCCGCGGCTGCCCACCGGATTGATCGTCCACATTGTCGCCGGGGTGGCGGCCGCGCTCGACGCCGCGCATGGCCGGGGCTTGGTCCATCGCGACGTGAAGCCTGGCAACGTGCTGCTGGCCGGTCCAGATGAAGCCCCGTTGGTGTTCCTGACCGACTTCGGTCTCAGCAAGCGGGTGGGAGACCCGTCGCTCACGCGGGCTGGCCAGATCGTCGGGTCCATCGGCTACGTCGCGCCGGAGCAGGTAGAAGGGCGCGCCGTCGATGCGCGCACCGATGTCTATTCGCTCGGCTGCCTCACCTACGAGCTTTTCGCCGGCGGCCAACCGTTCCGCCGTGACTCGGAGATGGCCACCCTGCTGGCCCACGTCCAGCAGCCACCGCCGTCGCTGCTGGCGCAGCGCCCCGAGCTGCCAGAGACGTTGGATGCCGCGCTGGCGCGGGCCATGGCCAAGGACCCGGTCGCGCGGTTCGCCTCGGCCGGCGAGTTCGCGGCGGCCGTCGCCGCGTCGGTGCGGCCCGATAGCGGGGCGATCACCCGCGGCTTCTTGTTTGCCGACCTGCG